>JAILRK010000141.1 GCA_024698225.1 Oscillospiraceae bacterium
TTGCAGCGGTAGTTGTTCACGGCGATGACGAAGGAGTCGTCGTCCTTGACGGGCGTGCCGTCGGGCCAGGTCAGGTTGACAATGCGCTCCCCGGCGGGCTTGGAGATGTCAATCTCGTAGTTGACGCCGGCAAACATGTCGTAGTTGTAGGCGCGGACGTCGGGGCTGAAGGAGATGGTCAGGTCGCCGTCCTTGTACTGGTTGAAGTAGGAGGCGGACCACTCCATGAACTTCTTGAGCTGTGCGCCCGTCATCTGCATCTTGTAGAGCGTGTTGTCATACTTGTAGATGAGGGAGGAGTCGGACTTGTGGATGTCGCCCTCCTTGAGCTGCGCGTCCATCGTGAACAGCGCCGCGGCGGAGACCTTCGCGCCGGTGTAGTACATCTGGACGTCCTGAATGAGGTCAATCATCGCGGTGTCCATGACCTGCGCCGCGGGAATCTCGGCAATCTCGTTGTCGGGGGCGAGGTTGCCGCCCACAAGCTTGCCGATGATTACGTTCGCGTCCGCGACGGCCTTCTCGTGGCTGTCCGCAAGCTGCGCGTAGAGCGTGGCGTCGGACTCGTAGTCCTTAATCTGGTGCGCCTTGGACGTGCGGTTGAGCAGCGTCCAGCCGTCGGCGGTCTTGCCGAGATAGAGGTGAATCTCGTTCATGGTCTGCGCCATGTTCTTGTTCTGGACAACCAGCACGTTGTTGATTTCACGGCCCTCAATGAGCGCGTGCTCGTGCGCGGAGATGATGAGGTCAAACTCCGGGCAGGCGTTCGCCATGTCGTACACGCCGGAGTTCTCCACGCCGTACTCGTTTTCGATGCCCATGTGCATCACGCCGACCAGCAGGTCGACCTTGTCCTGAATCTCCTCGATGATCTTGCGGGACTCAACGACGGGGTCGGTGACCTTGCACTCGGCGAGGTTGGCGGCATCCCAGCGGGTGATGTTCGGCGTGACCATGCCGATGAGGCCGATTTTCACGCCGTTGCGCTCGACGATGGTGTAGCCGTCGGCGATGGGCTTGCCGTTCTCGTCAATCACGTTGCCGGTCAGGACCTTGCCGTCGAAGGTGGCAAGGACCTTGCGCAGCGTGTCCATGCCGAAGTTGTACTCGTGGTTGCCCGTGACAAAGAGGTCATAGTCCATGTAGTTGAGACCTTCCATCATCGGGTGGATGGGCTCATCAAGGAAAATCTGGGCGGAGTTGTCCTGAATCAGGTCGCCGGCGTCGATGAGCAGCGTGTCGTCTCTGCGCAGCGCTTTGATGGCGGTGGCAAGCTGGGTCAGGCTGCCAGAGGTCGCGGCGGAGTTCGTGGCATAGCTCCAGGGATAGAACTTGCCGTGCAGGTCGCTGGTGGCGAGAATCTGGATGTCCGTGACCTCGCTGCAGGCGGGAATCGCCTTCTTGCTCAGGCGCAGCAGAATCTGCGCGAACTCGGCGCGGGTGATGCTCCGCTCGAGCATCAGGTTGCCCGTGCCGTCGCCGACCATCAGGTCGGAGGCGTCGATGCCTCTGGCCTTGGCGTAGGCCTCGAGCAGGGTCTTGAACTCACCGCGCGTCGCGGCGGCGGAGAGCTCGGTGCCGGGGAACGAGCCCGCCCAGACCTCGGCAGCGTCGCCGGTCTTGGCGGTGGGCTTACCCTCGAGGGCGTAGAACGCGGAGAGCACGGTTGCGCGGTCCACCGTGCCGGCGGGGTCAAAGCCGCTCGCAGTGTCCTGCAGGATGCCGTTTTCGGTGACGTAGGCCTGCGCCTCTGCGTACCAGGGCTGTGCCGCCATGGCAGGCACTGCAAGAGACAGCGCCATGACGAGCGTCAGCAGGAGGGAAAGCATCTTTTTGACATTCATCGGGAATCCATCCTTTCTTTTCCCCAAAAGGGGTATAATACAAAGATAGTCTATCATATCGCCTGCCAATTCGCTACTGAGAAAGCGGAGAATATCACAGGACGAAAGTGTACGCTTTGCACAAAGACGGAGGGCGGCTGCGCGGGGCACAGACGGGGGAAAAAACCGCTGCGCGCCTTGACAATTCCCTGTGAATCTGTTAGGATAACTGCGCCTCGGAGGGCAAATCATTCTTGGGAAATGAGACGCCGGATAAGAGAGCGGGCTGAGACGCCCGCTTCCTTATCCGGCGTTTTTGGAGGGTATCGTGGAACAGCTTAGGGATTTTACGAAGGGACCGATTTTGGGACCGCTGCTGGCGTTTTCCATGCCGATTCTGCTGGCGTTGTTTTTGCAGTCGCTCTACGGCGCGGTGGACCTGCTGGTGGTGGGCAAGTATGCGCTCTCGCAGGACGTCTCCGCCGTGGCCATCGGCTCGCAGCTCATGCAGACCGTCACCGGGCTCGTCAGCTCCTTTGCCATGGGGACGACGGTCCTGCTCGGGCAGAAGCTCGGCGAGGGCAGGCGCGAAGAGGGCGGGCGCATCATCGGCACCAGCGTCGTGGTCTTTCTCCTCGCCGGCGCGGTGCTGACGCTGGCGCTGCCACTGCTCTCGGGCACGCTGGCGCGGGCGATGAACGCCCCGGCGGAGGCCTTTGCCGAGACGCGGCGCTACGTCGCCATCTGCGGCTGCGGCGTGCTGATGATTGTCGCCTACAACGTGCTGGGCAGCATTCTGCGCGGGCTGGGCGACTCCCGCACTCCGCTGATGACCGTCGCCATCGCCAGCGTCTGTAACGTCGCGGGGGACCTCGTGCTCGTGGCGCTGCTGCACCTGGGCGCGGCGGGCGCGGCGCTCGCCACGGTGTTCTCGCAGACGGTCAGCGTGCTGGTCTCGCTTCTGGTGCTGCGGCGGCGGAGGCTGCCGTTCTCGTTCTCAAAGCGGGACGTGCGCATCGAGCCGCCGATTCTCCGGCGCATCGTCCGCTTCGGCGCGCCCGTCGCCCTGTCGGACCTGCTGGTCGGGCTTTCGTTTCTGGTCATTCTTGCCATCGTCAACCGCCTCGGGCTGACCGCCTCGGCGGGCGTGGGCGTGGCGGAGAAGGTCTGCGCGTTCATCATGCTCATCCCGATTGCCTTCATGCAGGCGATGAGCTCCTACGTGGCGCAGAACCACGGCGCGGGGAAGGACGCGCGCGCGGAGCGCGGGCTGCGCATCGCCGTGCTGGTCTCCACCGCCTTCGGCGCGGTGATGTTCTGGCTGTCCTTCTTCCACGGGGACCTGCTGTGCGGCATTTTCGCCCGGGACGCCGAGGTGATTGCGGCGGGCTATGACTATCTGCGTGCCTACGCCATCGACTGCCTGCTCACCTGCTTCCTGTTTTGCTTTGTCGGCTTTTTCAACGGCCTGGGGGAGACCGCCTTCGTCATGGTGCAGAGCATCGCCGCGGCGTTTCTGGTCCGCATCCCCGTCGCCTGGTGGATGAGCCGCACGACGGGACGCCTCTTTTTCATCGGCCTTGGCATCCCCTGTTCCACCGTGGCGCAGCTGGTCGCCTGCTTTGCCTTCTACGCGCGTCTGCGCAGGCGAACGCAGGGACAAATCAAAACATGAAACCGGCCGCCGGACGCAGGGAAAACCTGCCTCCGGCGGCCGTTTATTGCAGGGCACGAATTGTCCTCTTATTTTCTGTGGTATCCGGTGTACATCGTCATCAGAAAGCAGAATACCGTTGCCCAGGCGAAAAACTTGTGCTGTTTCATGTGGGTTCGCCCCTCCTTTGCATCAGATTACAATCGTTGCAGAGCGTGCCGCCGAAGCGTCCGGCGGCGAGCTCTGTTTTTCCGTCCTCAGCGCTGCGTGTCCTCCTCCAGCAGCCGCGTCATGCTGCGAAGACCTATGGCGATGGTCGAGCCGTTGTGCAGCAGCGCGCTCGTCGCCGGGGGCAGCACGCCCAGCACGCCCAGCACGATGAGCGCGAGGTTGAACGAGACGATGCTGCGGTAGTTGCCGCGGATGCGCCGCATCAGCGCCTCGCTGAGCCTGCGCAGCGTCACGAAGGCGCGGAGGTCGTCCTCCGACACCGTGACGTCGGCAATCTCGCGCGCGATCGCCGCGCCCGTGCTGATGGCGACGCCGACGTCCGCCTCCGAGAGCGCGGGCGAGTCGTTGATGCCGTCGCCGACCATGATGACCGTGTGCCCGGCGGCGCGCGCCTCGCGGACGAAGCGCGCCTTGTCCTCGGGCAGCACCTCGGCGCGGAATTCGTCGATGCCCAGCGTGCGCGCCACGGCAGCGGCGGTGCGCCTGCTGTCGCCGGTCATCATCACGATGTGGGAAAGCCCCAGCGTGCGCAGGCGCGCAATCGCGTCGGCTGCCTCGCTGCGCACCGGGTCCTCAATCAGGATGACGGCGGCAAGCTCGCCGGAGAGCGCGAGGTAGAGCATCGAGTACTCCGCGGGCAGCGCGTCAAAGCGCGCCTCCTCGCCCGCGGGAATGCGGCAGCCCTCGTCCTCGAAGATGAAGTGGCGGCTGCCGATGACCGCGTGCGCACCGTCAATTTCGCTGGCGATGCCGTGCGCCACCACGTAGTCCACGCGGGAGTGCCGCTCCTCGTGGTCGAGCCCGCGCTCCCTGGCGGCGCGCACCACCGCGTTTGCAATCGTGTGGGGAAAGTGCTCCTCCAGACAGGCGGCGAGGCGGAGCATCTCCGCTTCGTCCTGCCCCCCGAAGGGCACGACCGCCACGACGCGCGGCTCGGCGCGGGTCAGCGTGCCGGTCTTGTCGAAGACCACCGTGTCCGCCGCCGCAACCGCCTCCAAAAAGCGCCCGCCCTTGACCGAGATGCCGTGCGAGAGCGCCTCGCGCATGGCGGAGAGCACGGACAGCGGCATGGACAGCTTGAGCGCGCAGGAGAAGTCCACCATCAGAATGGAGATGGCCTTGGTTGCGTTGCGCGTGATGAGATAGGTCAGCACCGTTGCGCCGAAGCTCCACGGCACCAGCCGGTCCGCCAGATGCTCGCTGCGGCTCTCCACCGCGGACTTGAGCCGCTCGGACGCCTCAATCGCGCGCACGATGCGGTCATAGCGGCCCTCGCCGGAGACCTTGTCCACGGCGATGACGCAGTTGCCCGCCTCCACGGCGGTTCCGGCGTAGACGTAGCTGCCCGGCGCCTTGCGCACCGCCAGCGCCTCGCCGGTCATCGACGCCTGGTTGACCTCCGCCTCGCCCTCGACCACCTTGCCGTCGAGCGGGATGAGGTTGCCCGCGCGCACGACCACGCAGTCGCCGGGCTGCACCGCCGAGACCTCCGCCAGCACCTCCGTGCCGTCGGCGCGGCGCAGCCACACGCGCTCCACGCCCAGCGACATCGCGCCGGCAAGGTCGTCCACGGAGCGCTTGTGCGTCCACTCCTCCAGCAGCTCGCCCAGCCGGAGCAGGAACATCACCGACGAGGCGGTGCGCCGGTCGCCGCGCAGCAGAGAGACCGTGACGGCGGTCGCGTCCAGCACGGGCACCTCCAGCCTGCCGCGCCGGAGCGAGGCAAGCCCCGCGCGGAGGAAGCGCAGCGCGTGCAGCCACGCCAGCGCGCCGCGCACGGCGGCAGGCAGAAGCAGCTGCTTCATGCCGCGCAGGACCAGCCGCATGACCAGCTTTTCCTCGTAGGCGTGGTTCATCGCGCGCGCCGTGTGCTCCGGCACGGCGACAAGCTGTGCGGCGCGGTCATAGGAAAAGGAGGCGAAGGCGTCAATCACGCGCGCGCGTGCGCCGACGTAGCGCACGGCGGCGTCGCCGGTGCGCTCGTACACCTTCACCGAGACCACGCCCTCCGTTGCGCTGAGCCACGCCTCCAGAACGTCCGCCTGACGGCAGCTCATGCGCGGCGCGCACAGGTGTACGCGCAGCCGCCCGGCGGACTCATGCAGGATTTTGCATTTCATTGTGTTCCCCCATACCGTTTGCGGGAGAGGCCGCGCTCTCCCGCGCAGAATCAGACCGTGTCCTCAATGACGGCGGCGCCCTCCGCCGCGGCGCGCGCGGCGTTGAGCTGCTTCGCGTCCTCGTAGATGTCCTCCGCACCCTCGCGCAGCAGGCTTGCCGTGTCCATGACGCAGTCCTGCGCCCGCAGCGCCGCGGCGGTCACGTGCGTGTACGCCTTGCGCGCGTCCTTGCTGAGAAGCAGCCGAATCCCCGCCGTGCCAAAGAGCACGCCGCCGGCAAAAATCGCCCATTTGTTCATAGACATGATGTAAAAACGCTCCCTTCCTCTGTGGCGCAAACGCGCCCGTTTGCCCTATGTTAGCACAAAACAACGCATTTAGCAATGGCTAACTTACAATCCGCGGAAGGGATTGGCGCACAGGGGGAGAAGGAAACCGGGGCAGCCGAACGGCTGCCCCGGCGTTTTGCTGTGCGGGTTTTGTTTTTGCTGTTTCTTACGAGCCGCTGCCGGGCGCATAGGAAAAGGCGTTGGCAAGCGGCGCACAGAGCGCGTCGAGGTAGAAGAAGCGGACGGACGGCGCCGTGTGCAGGAAGGAGAGCGAGACGCTGCCCAGCGGCTGCGTCAGGTCGACCATGCGGAAGCCAAGCAGCCGTCCGTTCTGGTCATAGGACGCGGCGACGAAGACCTCGGGGCGCTCCTCCGCGTTGGTGAAGCTGCCGTCCGTCATCAGTGACAGCGCGTCAAGCGCGTCGACCTTGCTGTCGCCGTTGCGGTCCCAGGCGGGACTGCCTTCCTCAAAAAGGACGCGGACCAGCAGCGCGCTGACGTCGGCGGTGTCCACCACACCGTCCTCGTTCAGGTCCGCTGCGGGCGCGGCGGCGTCCGACACGGTGAGGTGCAGGTTGAGGCGCTCGCTGTAGCCGCCGGTCTCCGTCCACGCCGCGATGCGGATGAAGACGGATTCGCTCAGCGTGATGGGTCCGTCATAGACCAGCGCGTCCTCGCTGCAGGGGCAGGTGTCATCAAGCGTGTAGCGCAGGACCGCGCCCTCCGTTGCGCAGGAGAGGACGAGCTGCGTTCCGCTTGCCACCACGGCAAAGTCGGAGAGGTTTGCGCTCGGTTTGCTCGGCTTTTCGGTGCCGATGGCGTTGACGCCGACGTTGAGTGTGGTCTCTGCCTCCTCGCAGGTGAACAGCAGCGTGTCGTAGCCGGAGCGGAGCGTCACGGCGTTGAAGGTCGCCTTGCCTGTCGCATCGGTGACGGCGGAGGTCGGCAGAGCGTACAGGTCGAGCGCTTGGCTGACCTGAACGACACGGTCCGCCAGCGGCTCGCCGGCGGTATCCAGCAGACGGACGCTGATTGCGGTCTCGTCTCCGACGTCGGTCACAAGCCGGTTCGGATAGGAGTGTTCAATCGTCCCGGGCAGTCTGCCCAGTGCCAAGGGGCCGCTTTGATAGTTCGTGCCGATGCCGGTTCCCGCATAGTTCAC
>JAILRK010000006.1 GCA_024698225.1 Oscillospiraceae bacterium
CCGTCCGGCGCTCTTTCGCCGGAGCTGGAGGAGCTGCTGCAGCTGCAGGGCTTCGTCCGCCGCGAGGGTGACACGCCGCTGCTGGAGGTGGACATGCGCCTGCCGACGGTGCTGATTCGCAACCTCGAAACCACCGTGCAGGAGCCGCTCTCCCGCGACGCGCGCGTGCTCGCCGCCATCGCAAACGGACACAGCCGTCTCCAGCGCGCGCTGGCGGGGCTGTACCCCGGCTCGCTGGTGCTGACGCTCTCCTCGGACGTGATTCACCAGCGGCTGCTTGAGCGCATCACCGCGTTCAACCACGTGCCGGACACGCCCGTGACGCCGCGCATGCTCGGCGAGTGCATGTGCGTGCCCTTCGGCAAGATGCTGCGCGGGCGCATTCTGCCGAACACCGTCACCAAGACCATACACACCGACAAGGTCTATGAGCCGAACCTGCGCGCCAGCAGCATTGAGGCCTTCCCGTACTATCCGTCCATTCCCTGTCAGATTCGCACCATCCGCTCCTTCGAGCGGCCCGTCATGCTCGTGGACGATGTGATGCACCCCGGCATCCGCATCCGCGCGCTCGACCCGCTGCTGCGCGCGGAGGGCATTGATGTGCGCATGGTCTTCGTCGGGCTGCTCTCCGGGCACGGCAGGGACCTGATGCGCGAGCAGGGACGCCCCGTGGACGGCGCGTACTTCGTGCCCACGCTGCGCCAGTGGTTCGTGGAGTCCACGCTCTATCCCTTCATCGGCGGCAACACCGTGCGCCGCCCCGAGGCGCCCGTGCCGGGGCTGCTGCCGGGCATCAACCACATTCTGCCCTACGCCGTGCCCGCGTTCCGGAACGAGTGCTCGGAGGAGGCGGTCTTCGCGCTCTCGCGCTGCTGTCTGGAGTCCGCGCGGGAGGTCATGCTGGCGCTGGAGCAGGCGTACCGCGAGCAGTACGCGCGCGACCTGACGCTCAGCCGCCTGAGCGAGGCGGTCATCCTGCCGCTTTGCCCCGACAAGGGCGCGTGCCTGCACTATGACAGCAGCCTTGCGGCGTCGGTGTACCTGGAAAACGATTTGGAACAGCTTATGAGGAGTGCAGGACTATGATGGACTACATTGAAAAAAACGGTCGCGTCTTCTGCTTTGTGGACGATGACAGCGCGCTCGGGCGCGGCAGCTTCAAGGCGAACCACGCCGGACAGCTCGTGCAGCCGCACAGCCTGAACGTGCTGGACGCCGCGCGCCTGCCGCAGCCGGCGCTGGACGACGCCCTTGCCGCGGCGCTTGCGCAGGGAAACCTGACCGTGGTCAACCGCGCGCGAGCGAACTGGGAACGCGCGCTGGAGCCGCCGCAGCAGGGGAAGCGGCGCGTCAACATCCTTGCCATCGGGGACGTCGGCTCAACGCTGCTGACGGGGCTCAAGCTCCTCGGCGGCGACGTCATCTCCTCCATCGGCATCTGCGACCTCTCCGCGCAGCTCACCGCGCGCTGGGAATTCGAGATGGGGCAGGTGTCCCTGCCGTGGGACTACGGCGCGTTCCCGGAGGTGGAGGTCGTGGACACGGCGGACCTGTTTGACTGCGACGTGCTGGTGTTCGTCGCCTCGCGGGGCATTCCGCCGGTCGGCTCCGGCGTGCGCGACGTGCGCATGGCACAGTTTGAAAGCAACGCCGCCATCGTGCGCCACTATGCCCGCATTGCGCGGGAAAAACAGTTCCGCGGGCTGTGGGCGGCGGTGTCCGACCCCGTGGACCCGCTGGCAAAGACGGCGTACTTGGAGAGCAACCGCGATGAAAACGGCGTCTGGGACGGCATGGGTCTGCTGCCCGAGCAGGTGCAGGGCTTCGGCCTCGGCGTGATGAACGCCCGCGCCGCCTATTACGCCAAGCGCGACGCGCGCTTTGCCTCCTTCCTGCGCGACGGGCGCGCCTACGGTCCGCACGGCACGGGGCTGTGGATTGCAAACTCGCTGTCGGACTATGACGAGGCGCTTTCCGCCGCGCTGACCGAACAGACCGTCACCGCCAACCTCAAAATGCGCGAGCTGGGCTTCAAGCCCTACGTCGCGCCGGCGCTGTCCTCGGGCGCGCTGTCGCTGCTGCTGACGCTGCGCGGCGCGTGGCACTATGGCTCCGTGTTTCTGGACGGCGTATACCTGGGCTGCAAGAACCGCTATACCCCCGCAGGACTGGAGACCGAGCTGCTGCCCTCGATTCCCGACGCGCTGTTTGCGCACGTCGAGGACGCGGCGCGCATCCTGAAGGAGATTGTCTGACATGGAACTGCTGGTGATTGCGCCGCGCCCGGACGCGGCGGAGGACGGCGCGCGCCTCGCCGCCGTGCTGGACGCGGCGCTGCACGGTATCCCATACCGCATGCTCACGGATATGACGGCGCTGCCCGCGCTGCGCGGCAGGCGGCTGCTGTTCGCCCTTGCGCTGGGGCGCTGGGGCGTCAACACCGCGTACACGCAGCTGCTGCTGCGCCTGCGCCGCGAGCCGACGCTGCTGGAGCGCTGCACCGCCGCGCTGGTCGTGGACGGGGCAGGGGAGTTCTACACCAAATCCACCGCCGCCGAGCTTGCGCTTGCCGCAAATCTGGCGGGCTGCGCGTTCATCGGCCGCCCGCTCGTGGAGGGCACCGGCTCGCTGTGCAATTTCCGGGTACAGGCGAAACTCCTTCACACCGACCTTGACGGCGCGTATCGCGACAACGTGCGCGAGCTGGCAGAGCGTCTGCTCGCGCCGCCGCTGCCCATGCCTCAGCAGGCGAAGCTTTTGGCGCTGCATGCCTCGAGCTATCACACCTCCAACACCATGCAGCTCTGGGCGCAGGTGAAGCGGCGGCTCGGCGGCGGCTGCGACGTAACCGAAATCGGGCTGCGCAACGGCGCGGTGTCCGACTGCGCGGGCTGCCCCTACACCGCCTGCCTGCACTTTGGGGAGAAGGACCGCTGCTTCTACGGCGGGCTGATGCAGGACGAGGTCTGGCCCGCGGTGCGCCGCTGTGACGCGGTGGTCCTGCTGTGCCCGAACTACAACGACGCGCTCTCCGCGAACCTGACCGCCTTCATCAACCGCCTGACCGGGCTGTTCCGCCAGACGCGCTTTTATGACAAGGCGGTGTTCGCCATCGTCGTGTCCGGGTACTCCGGCGGCGACACGGTGGCGCGGCAGGTGATTTCCGCCATGAACATGAACAAGTCCTTCCGTCTGCCGGCGCGCTTTGCGCTCATTGAGACGGCAAACGACCCGGGCGAGGCGCTGACCCTGCCGGGCATGGAGCAGCGGCTGGACGCGTTTGCCCGCCGCATCCGCGACACGCTGCTTGCGCCGGACGCGGGCGGAGCACCCCGCAGCCGCGAATGAAAAAAGCCGAAGGCGTTTCTTTGCCTCCGGCTTTTGCTGTGCCTTGCGTTATGCGTCCTGTTTCGTATCCGTCTTTCGGGTTTTGTCCCGAAAGCTCATCTCGGGCTTTTTGATGCTCACCGTGGTGTTCGGCTCCACACTGGAGGTGAGGAACGCGTTGCCGCCGATGACGACGTTGTCGCCAATCTCGGTCGCGCCGCCGAGCAGGGTCGAGCCCGCGTAGATGGTCACGTTGTCGCCGACCTTCGGGTGGCGGCGCTCGCCCGGCACGCTGCGCATGCCCGCGGGGGAGAGCGCGCCCAGCGTCGCGCCCTGATACATCTTGACGTTTTTGCCAATGATGCTCGTCTCGCCGACGACGATGCCCGTGCCGTGGTCGATGAAGAAGTACTCGCCGATGGTCGCGCCGGGGTTGATGTCGATGCCCGTGCCCGCGTGGGCGTACTCGGTCATGATGCGCGGAATCATCGGCACGTCCATGACGTAGAGCTCGTGCGCAATGCGATAGATGAAAATGGCGAAAAAGCCGGGGTAAGAGAGCACGACCTCCTCGCGGTTGTGGGCGGCGGGGTCGCCGTCAAAAAAGGCGTCGAGGTCCTTTTGCAGCAGGCGCTGAATCTTCGGCAGGCGTGAGAGCAGCCGCGCGGTCAGCTCCTCGGCGCGCTGCCGGTTCTCTGCCGACTGCTCCATCGTCAGCGAAATCTGTTCGGATAAATCATCAAAAATGCGCTCCATCAGCAGCGCGCTGTACTGCTCCGGCGGGAGCTTGAGCAGGTGCTTTTCCCCGTAGTACACCGGGAACAGCAGCTGCTGGAAGCTGCGGATGATGGCAATGATTGCCTTGCGGTTCGGCAGACGCAGTGCGTCGCCGTACATCGGCAGGGACGCCGCGTTGTATTGTCCCGCCATTGTCAGGGCGGCGGCGCGGATGAGCTCGGTGCGTTTTGCCTTGTCCATATTGTATCGTACCTCCGGGACGGAAAAATTACAGAAGCAGGATGCCCTTATCCTCACAGACGCGGCGTGTCTCCTCGTCCCAGAGGCTGACCTGCACCTCGCCGATGTGCGCCGTGCCGATGAGCAGCATGCAAAGGCGGCTCTGTCCGATGCCGCCGCCCATGGTCAGCGGCAGCTCGCCGTTGAGCAGCATCCTGTGGAACGGCAGGTCGCGGCGGTTGTCGCAGCCGGCGAGCGTGAGCTGGCGGTCCAGCGACGCCTCGTCCACGCGGATGCCCATGGAGCTGATTTCAAACGCGCGTCCAAGCACGTCGTTCCAGTAGAGGATGTCCCCGTTGAGCTCCCAGTCGTCGTAGTCGGGCGCGCGCCCGTCGTGCTTCGTGCCGGAGCGCAGGGTCTTTCCGATTTGCATCAGGAACACGACGCCGTGCTCGCGGCAGACGGCGTCCTCGCGCTCCTTGGGCGTGAGGTCGGGGTACCGGTCCTCCAGCTCCTGCGTCGTGAGAAAGAAGACCTTGCGCGGCAGACGGTTGTGCAGGGAGGGGAACGCGACGTTCAGCGCGTCCGCCGTCTCGGTCACGGCGGCGACGATGTCGCGCACGGTGCGCTTGAGGTACGCCTCGCAGCGGTCCTCGCGCTCGATGACCTTCTCCCAGTCCCACTGGTCCACGTAGACGGAGTGGAGGTTGTCCAGCTCCTCATCGCGGCGGATGGCGTCCATATCGGTGACGAGGCCCTTGCCCACGTTGAACTCATAGCGCTTGAGGGCGAGGCGCTTCCACTTCGCCAGCGAATGCACGACCTGCGCATCCACGCCGACGTCGGGAATATCAAAGCTGACCGGGCGCTCCACGCCGTTGAGGTCGTCGTTCAGGCCGGACAGCGCCTCGACGAACAGCGGGGCGGACACGCGGCGCAGATTGAGCGCATTGCACAGATTCGTCTGAAAATTGCTCTTGATGAACTCGATGGCGCGCTGCATCTCATAGACGGACAGCGGCGGCTGATAGCCCTCGGGAATACAGACCTTGCTCATAGATACCACACTCCATATAAAAATACGGATAAAAATATAGCACCCTTCTTTCCTTTTTTCAATAGGCATCTTTCCGAATTGTCAGGCAACGTGCGTGGGCTTATGCTTGCATCCCCCGCGCTTGTTTGCTATACTAATCAAAAAGTTACCAAATGCGGAAACCCCCGGACGCAGAGCAGCGCGCGTCAGAACAGCGTGAATCCCCACCGCTGTCCGGGAACTTTTTTGCGTGCCGGAACGTCTAAAGGGCGAAAACAAACGAACAGGGCTGCTCCCGCGCGGCGCTTGCGGTGGAGGCGGCGCCGCACGGCGCTCTGTCAGAAAGGATTTTCAACATGGTGGAAGAGATGGAACAGGGAAAGACGGCGCACTCCGCGCCTGAGAGCGCGGCACAGAGCGTGCAGGCAGGCGCCTTCAGCGAGGCGGTCCCCGCGCCGAAGAAGAAAAAGAAGAACAAAAAGAAGCTTGTCCGGCGCATCCTTGCGCTGGTTTTGGTCGTTGCGCTCGCGGGTGGGTTTTTTGCCTGGCGCAAGCTGCACCCAAGCGATACCGCCACGGCGGAGGTGACGACCGAGATGGTCATGCGCGGCTCCATCACCAGCGTGGTGCGGGGCAGCGGCGCGGCGGTGGCAAAGAACAGCGCCAGCATCACGCTGCTCTCCGACGGCGACGTGCGCGAGGTCTTCGTCTCCGAGGGCGATTACGTCACGGCGGACACGCCGCTCTTTGAAATCGACTCCAGCGCCCTGGAGGAGGAGCTGCAGTCCGCACAGGACAACCTGCGCGAGGCGGAGCAGGCGCTCAACAAGCGGCAGACCGAGCTGTCCAAGTTCCTCGCCCGACCCACCGAGGGCGACGCCAGGGCGGACTACGCGGGCATTCTGATGCTTTCGGGCGGACAGACCTGGTCGGCCGGCGACGAGATTTCGGAGGACGCCGTCATGGCGACGCTGGTGGACAACACGAAGCTGCTGCTGTCGCTGTATTTCAGCTACGGCTACGAAAACGAGGTCTCCGTCGGGCAGAGCGCGACGGTCTCCGTGCCCGCCACGATGACGCAGCTTCCCGGCGTGGTGCATGAGGTCCACATGGTTGAGCGCGTCTCGCCGGAGGGCAGCCGCCTTTTTGAGGTCGTGATTGCGCTGGACAACCCCGGCACGCTGGTGGAGGACATGGACGCCACCGCCACGATCAGCGGCCCGGTTGATACGCTCTACCCCTACGAGCCCGGCAAGCTGACGTATTACCGCACGACGGAAATCAAAGCGCCGCTGAGCGGCAAGCTGAGCTTCGTCAATGCGCGCAGCTATCAGCGCGTCGCCGCGGGCGAGAGCATCGCACACATCGTGGCGGACACCGAGAACTACGAGGACGAGCTCAAGGGCTACACCGATGCGGTGGACGCCGCCCGTGACTCACTGGATGCGGCGCAGCAGGCGCTGGAGAAAAAGCAGGAGGACCTCAAGCTGCTCCACGGCGTCGCGCCCATTGACGGCACGGTGCTCTCGCTGGGCATCACGGCGGGTGAGACGGCAAAGGCCGGCACCGTCGCCGTCAGCATCGCGGACACCTCCACGATGACCGTCAACGCGCAGATTGACGAGATGAACGTCTCCTATGCCAAGGTGGGCATGCCGGTGGACATCAACCTCTGGGACCAGCAGCTCTTCGGCACCATCGACAGCGTCAGCCTGACCGCCTCCTCGGAAAACGGCGTTGCGCGCTTCCCGATGGTCATCTCCGTGGACAACAGCGAGGGCAAGCTCATGTCCGGCGCGTACGTGGACTATTCCTTCACCGCCAGCCAGAGCGACGACTGCCTCGTCGTGCCGATTCAGTGCGTCAAATCCGCGCAGGACGTCAACGGCGAGAGCATCAAGGTGCTCTTCGTGCAGAGCGACGCCGCGCCGGAGAACGTGGTGGAGCTCTCGATGGACATTGCGGAGATTCCGGCGGGCTTCTGGCCCGTGGCGGTTGAGACCGGCATCTCCGACAGCTACAACGTTGAAATCCTCTCCGGCGTGGACGAGGGCGTGAGCGTCTATTCCGGTGTGCTGAACACCCAGGGCGGCGGCATCGGCGGACTGTATTTCTAAGACTATGCTGATTACATTAAAAGACGTATATAAGATTTACGGCGAGGGGCTGGAGAGCGAGGTGCGCGCCCTTGACGGCGTGAGTCTGGAGATTGACTACGGCGAGTTCGTCGCCATTGCGGGCCAGTCCGGCTCGGGCAAGTCCACGATGATGAACGTGCTCGGCTGCCTCGACATTCCGACCTACGGGGACTACTTTCTCGCCGGGAAGGACGTCTCGGAGCTCAGCGACCGCCAGCTCTCCCACATCCGCAACAAGCAGATTGGCTTCATCTTTCAGGGGTACAACCTGATTCCCTCGCTCAACGCGGTGGAGAACGTGGAGCTGCCGCTGATTTATCAGGGCGTGTCCACCTCGAAGCGGCGCGACATGGCAATGGCGGCGCTTGCGCGCGTGGGGCTTGCCCAGCGCGCGAAGCACCTGCCCAGCGAGATGTCCGGCGGACAGCAGCAGCGCGTCGCCATTGCGCGCGCCATTGCCGCCGCGCCGCCGATTATCATGGCGGACGAGCCGACGGGCGCGCTGGACTCCCGCACGGGTCTGGAGGTGCTGGGCTTTTTGCAGCAGCTCAACCGCGAGGGCAGCACAATTCTGCTCATCACCCACGACAACGGCATCGCCGCCACGGCGCGCCGCATCGTGCGCCTTGCCGACGGAAAGATTATCGAGGACCACCCGCAGCAGGTGGACTGGTACAAAGGAGGCGCGGTATGAAATTCGGACAGGCGATTAAGATGGCGGTCAAGTCCATCCTCGCCAAGAAGGGCCGCTCCTTCCTCACGATGCTGGGCATCATCATCGGCATCGCCTCGGTCATGACCATCGTGGCGACCGTGTCGGGCTACAACCAGAAGATGATGGAGGCCTTCGAGGCGCAGGGCACCAACAAAATCACCGTCTCGCTGAGCCTTAACAACGGTGAGAACGGCTTCGAAAAAATCTACAACTACTGCCAGGGACTGGGGGAAGACGTCGTGGGCGTCTCGCCGAGCCTGCAGGTCTGGGGCACGGTCAAATACGGCGCAAAGGTCTCCGACACGATGGATTGGGACAAGCAGCCCCGCGTCACCCTCGGCAGCGAGCAGTACTCCAAGGTCAGCAGCTTTGAGATTGCGCGCGGGCGCGACCTCTGCCGGCTCGACGTCGAGAAGTACAATCAGGTCTGCGTGCTTGGCGCACGCGCGGCGAAGACCATGTTCGACTATGCCGACCCGCTCAATCAGGAGCTGCTCATCAGCGGCGTTCCGTTCACGGTGGTGGGCGTCTATGCGGAGAAGGACAAGGACCGCAGCTATTCCGTGGACAGCGTTCTCATCCTGCCGTACACGGCGGCACGCTTCATGCCCAACACCGACAACAACTACAGCGATTGCTTCGTCAAGGTCAAGGATTCGCAGACCATCAACTCCGTCATGCAGCGCCTACAGTCCTACATCGATTCGCTCACGCAGGGCGGCATGTACGGCTATGGCTACGCCTACAGCGAGCAGCAGTGGCAGGAGGAGAGCAGCGGCGTGCTGACGATGATTTCCGTGGTGCTCGGCGGCATTGCGGGCATCTCGCTGCTCGTCGGCGGCATCGGCATTATGAACATCATGCTCGTCACCGTGACCGAGCGCACGCGTGAAATCGGCATCCGCCGCGCCATCGGCGCCGAGCGCGGCTCCATCGTGACGCAGTTTCTGGTGGAGGCGGCGATGATTTGCGGCATCGGCGGCATCTTCGGCATCCTCATCGGCTACGGCGGCACGCACCTTGCGGGCATCCTGCTCTTTGAGGGGATGTCGCTCTACCCATCGGCGCAGATTACGCTGGGCGCGTTTGCGTTCTCGGTCTCGCTGGGAATTCTGTTTGGCATGTATCCCGCTGTCAAGGCGTCCGGCTTGCAGCCGGTCGTCGCCCTGCGGGCGGAGTAAAAGGAGAGATTCTATGAAAAAGAGATTGGTTTCATTGCTTCTGACCATGGCGCTGGTTTTGACGCTCGCCCCCGCCGCCTTTGCGCTGGACACGTTTCCGGACATCACCGACACTGAGACCGCACAAAACGCCGAAGTCCTGCGCCTGATGGGGGTGATGGAGGGCGACAACAAGGGCCGCTTCAACCCCGACAGCAGTCTCACCCGCGCGCAATTCTGCAAGATGACGGTCGTGCTGACGGGCAAGCGAAGCGTCGTGTCCCGCTACAGCAACTACACCGTGTTTCCCGACGTGCGCGCCACGACCTGGGCGGCGGGCTACGTCAACTACGCCGCCAACCATGAGGTCGGGCTGATTCACGGCATGCCCGACGGCACCTTCGCGCCAAGCCGCGCCATCACCTACGGCGAGGCCGTGGCGATTCTCACCCGGCTTCTGGGCTATACCGACAAGGACACCGGCGGCATCTGGCCGGACGGCTACATTGCCCTTGCAACCGAGGCGGGCATGACGAAGGGATTGTCCATCGGCGGCAACGACGCCATCACCCGCGCACAGGCGGCGAAGCTCTTCGTCAACGCGCTCTCGTCCAAAAACGAGGCAGGCGAGACAATGCTCAGCAGACTGGGCTACACGAAATCGGAGAAGGAGACCACGCTCTATTCCGTTGACCTTGCCAACAACCAGCTGCGCACGGAGGCGGGGAACGTTGACCTTGCCGAGCCGAAGAACAGTACCGCGCTCAACGGGCTCAAGGGCTACGTCCTCACCAACGCAGACGGCAAGGCAGTTACCTTCCTGCCCAGCACGGGCGCGACCACCGGCACCGCCGTCAGCGACGCGGCCATCATCGTCGGCGCGGACGGCTCCACGGCGGGCTTCGACGTGCTGACCGGCGGCTCCGCCAACTACAGCCTCTACCGCAACGGCGTACCCGCGGCGGCAAGCGAGCTGAAAAAGGACGACGTGGTGATTTACAACGCCGCGACAAACGCTGTCCTCGCCTGCGACACGCGCGTGGCGGTGTACTACGAAAACTGCGCGCCCTCGCCCGCGGACCCTGAGAGCATCAAGGTGCTCGGCGGCACGGAGCTGAAGGTCATGCCCACGGCGCGGCAGAGCGTCGCGCAGTTCAAGCCCGGGCAGAACATGGTCATCCTGCTCGCCGCGGACGGCAGAGTGGCGGGCGCACGGGAGTCCGGCGGAAGGACAAACGCATACGCGTACGTCGATGCTGAGGGCAAGGTTTCGCTGCTGTATGGCAACAGCATGAAAACAATCGCGGAAGACCCCTCCGAATCCCTGAAGATGGACACGTCCAAGGTGTTGGGATTGGTCGTCCGCATCTCCCAAAGCGGCAGCCGTTACAACTCCACCATCCACCTGTCTGTGCAGAGGGGCGCGAGCGGCAATCTTGACCCGGTCAAGCGCAGCCTCGGCAGCAAACTCATTGCGGACGGCGTGCTGGTGTTCAGCGGGAATAAACTCACCACCTTTGAATCGCTGGGCAAGACCGTCATCCCGTCGGACAGCATCGCCTATGCCCGCACGAACGCCAAGGACGAGGTCGACCTGATTGTCATCAAGGA
>JAILRK010000178.1 GCA_024698225.1 Oscillospiraceae bacterium
GTGGTGATGGACTGGTCGTCCACGCTGATGGGGTCGGGCATATAGACCTTGGGGCCCTTGCGCGCGATGAAGTACTTCTCCGCGCCGCTCTGCCGCGCCATCTCGTGAATCAGGGGAATGCTCTTCGCCTCGGCGGTGAAAAGGTAGTCATAGTCCAGCTGCTCCGCCATCTTCAGCAGGTCGCGCGCGCAGGCAACGGTCAGCTCCGCGTCGCCAAACATGATGAACGCGCCGATGGACAGCTCGTCGTTCACCTTGCAGATGGGCAGCTCGCGGGTCAGTCCCGCGACGTGCATGGTATAAGTTGCCATTTCCGAAAACTCCCTTCAGTATTGGTCAAAGTAGGGTTCCATCACAAAAACACAAATATTATACATTTATAAATAGGAATGTCAAGCATTTCTCGGCGAAATTGCCGCTTGCATGCTGTATTTTCTTATGGTATAAGTATAGTTTGTATGATTATCTACCCTGCAAAGGAGAAGACGACATGAAGCAACAACTGGAAGCCATCCGCGCGGCGGCGGTCGCGGCGATGGAAAACGCCGACAAGGCGGAGGAGCTGGAGGCGCTGCGCGTCCGCTACCTCGGCAAAAAAGGCGAGCTGACCGCCGTGCTCAAGCAGATGGGCAAGCTCTCCGCCGACGAGCGCCCCGTCGTCGGACAGATGGCCAACGAGATTCGCGCCCGTCTGGAGAAAACCATCGAGACCCGCGCCGGACAGATTGCCGAGCGCGCGCTTGCGGCGCGCCTGCTCAGCGAGACGGTGGACGTCACCATTCCCGGCGCGCCGCACCGTCTGGGCAAGCAGCACCCGATGTATCAGGTGCTCGACGAAATCAAGGACATCTTCATCGGTCTCGGCTTTGAGGTCATCGAGGACCGCGAGGTGGAGCTGGCGGAGTACAACTTCACCAAGCTCAACGTCGAGGAGGGTCACCCCGCCCGCGAGTGGAGCGACACCTTCTACTTCACCGAGGACAGCTCGGTTCTGCTGCGCACGCAGACCAGCCCCATGCAGATTCACGCCATGGAGACCCGCCCCCTGCCGATTCGCATGATTGCCCCGGGCCGCGTGTACCGCAAGGACGAGGTGGATGCGACGCACTCCCCCATGTTCCACCAGATTGAGGGCATGGCGATTGACAAGGGCATCACGATGGCGGACCTCAAGGGCACGCTCAACACCGTCGTGCGCTCGCTGTACGGCGAGGACACCGTCACCCGCTTCCGTCCGCATCACTTCCCCTTCACCGAGCCGAGCTGCGAGATGGACATCCAGTGCTACAAGTGCCACGGCGCGGGCTGCCCAACCTGCAAGGGCGAGGGCTGGATTGAGGTGCTCGGCGCGGGCATGATTCACCCGAAGGTGCTCGAGGGCTGCGGCATTGACTCGAGCGTCTACTCCGGCTGGGCGTTCGGCTTCGGACTGGAGCGCCTTGCCCTGGGCCAGTATAAAATCAGCGACCTGCGTCTCATCTTCGAGAACGACGTGCGGTTCCTGGAGCAGTTTTAAGAAAGGAGCGTGTCAGAATGATTTTAAGCAGAAAATGGCTCAACGAGTTCGTCGACCTGCGCGACGTAAGCGACAAGCAGTTCAACGACGCCATGACGCTCTCCGGCTCAAAGGTGGAAACCGTCACGCGCGAGGACGCGGAGATTCGCAACGTCGTCGTCGGCAGAATCGTCGAGATGGTGCGCCACGAGAACAGCGACCACATGTGGGTCTGCCAGATTGACGTGGGCGGCGACGCGCCCGTCCAGATTGTCACCGGCGCACAGAACCAGAAGGAGGGCGACCTCGTCATCGTCGCGCTCGACGACTCCGACCTCCCCGGCGGCAAGCACATCGCCGCGGGCAAGCTGCGCGGCGTGGCGTCCAACGGCATGTGCTGCTCCTTTGCGGAGCTGGGCATGACCGAGCACGACTGGCCCTATGCCGCGACGGACGGACTGTTCATTCTCCAGACGGACCCCGACGTCATGGCGAAGGAGCCCAAGCCCGGCGACCCGATTGCCGCGGTGCTCGGCTGCGACGACGCCGTGGTCGAGTTTGAGATTACGCCCAACCGCCCCGACTGCCTCTCCGTCATCGGTCTTGCCCGCGAGGCAAGCGCCACCTTTGAGCGCCCGCTGACGCTGCACAAGCCCGTGGTCAAGGGCTGCGGCGGCAGCATTGCCGAGCTGGTGGACATCGAGATTGAAGACGGCGCGCTCTGCCCGCGCTACACCGCGCGCATGGTCAAAAACGTGAAAATCGCGCCCTCCCCGCTGTGGCTGCGCGAGCGTCTGCGCGCCAGCGGCGTGCGCCCCATCAACAACATCGTGGACATCACCAACTACGTGATGCTGGAATACGGACAGCCGATGCACGCCTTCGACTTCTCCTGCGTGGAGGGCGGACAGATTCTCGTGCGCACCGCGCGCGAGGGCGAGAGCATCCGCACCCTCGACGGCAACGAGCGCAAGCTCACGACCTCGATGCTCTGCATCTGCGACGCGAACAAGCCCGTGTGCGTTGCGGGCGTGATGGGCGGCGCGAACAGCGAAATCGTGGGCGACACGGCGATGGTCCTCTTCGAGAGCGCCAACTTCAACGGCGTGTCCGTCCGCCGCACGGCGACGGCGCTGGGCATGCGCACCGACGCCTCCAGCCGCTACGAAAAGGGTCTTGACCCGATGAACACCGTCAAGGCGGTGGAGCGCGCCTGTGAGCTGGTTGAGCTGCTGGGCTGCGGCGAGGTCGTGGACGGCGTGATGGACGTCATCGCCCGCGACAAGGCGGAGACCGTCATCCGCATGGAGCCGGACAAGGTCAACGCCTTCCTCGGCACGGACATCCCCGCCGCGGAGCAGTACCGCTATCTTGCGCGCGTGGACATCCGCACCGCGGACGGCTCCTTCCCCGACGGCGACGCCGACGTGTGCGTACCCTCCTGGCGCAGCGACGTGGTCGGTCTTGCCGACCTCTCCGAGGAGGTCGCCCGCTTCTACGGCTACAACAACATCCCCAGCACGCTGACCAAGGGCGAGACCACGCGCGGCGGCCTCACCGAGGCGCAGCGCTTTGAGCGCAAACTGGGCGAGACCTGCCGCGCGCTGGGCTATGACGAAATCATCACCTATTCGTTCATCTCCCCCTCGTACTACGACAAAATCCGCATGGACGCGGACAGCCCGCTGCGCCGGAGCCTGAAGATTCTCAACCCGCTGGGCGAGGACACCTCCATCATGCGCACGACCATCCTGCCGTCCATGCTCGAGATTGTGACGCGCAACTACAACTACCGCAACAAGTCCGTGCGCCTCTACGAGCTGGGCAAAATCTATCAGCCGCGCGCCGACGGCCTTGCCGACGAGCCGAAGATGCTCGCGCTGGGCGCCTACGGCGACGAGCTGGACTTCTTCGCCTTCAAGGGCGCCGTGGAGGCAATTCTCCGTGCGGCGCGCATTGCGGACGTCCGCTGCGAGGCCTGCTGCGACAACAGCGCCTATCACCCCGGCCGCTGCGCAAAGGTCTTCTCCGGCGAAACGCCGCTGGGCGTGTTCGGTCAGGTGCACCCGCTGGTGTGCACGAACTACGGCGTTGACACGGCGGTCTTCGCCGCCGAGCTCAGCTTTGAGGCGCTCTACGCCTTGCGCGGCGGCAAGCCGGAGTACCGCCCGCTGCCGAAGTTCCCCGCCGCCACGCGCGACATCGCCGTGGTCTGCGCCGAGCGCGTGACCGTGGGCGCGCTGGAGGACTGCATCCGCAGCGCCGCCGGCGGACTGCTGCGCGAGGTGACGCTCTTTGACATCTACCGCGGCGCGGGCATTCTGCCCGGACGCAAGAGCGTGGCGTTCTCGCTGGTGCTGCGCGCCGACGACCGCAGCCTCACCAGTGAGGAGGCGGACGCCGCCATGAAGCGCATCGTCGCCGCGCTGGGCGAGCAACTGGACGCCCGCCTGCGCTGAGCAAAGCTTTTTCCAACAGTTCGCACAAAGGACTTTACAAGTTGACCGCGTTAGGTTATACTGTCGGTATAAAGGAGGGGTAGGTTATGGAAGATTTCACTCGTAAGTTTGACGCTGTTCAGGAAAAGGACGCCGCAATCCGCCACATCCTCACAACAGTATACGCCGCGTTGGAGGAAAAAGGGTACAACCCGGTGAACCAGATTGTCGGCTATATCCTCTCCGAAGACCCGACCTATATCACCAACCACCACGAGGCACGCACGCTGATCCGCAAGCTGGACCGCGACGAACTGCTGCAGGTGCTGGTTCGCAATTACCTCAACAAATAACACGCATCAGGACAAAGGCTTTCCGCGTTTGCGGAAAGCCTTTGTTATTGTGTACAAGATACGGCGCCAAATCTCTCCGCTTTTTCCTTATGCTGTGGTTGACAGAAAGAGGTTGAGATGCTAAAATGGTTACAAATTGTAACAGATTTCGAAAGGAGTGTCATTTATGGCAAACGAGAAGATTATCACCTACAACGGGCATCCGCTCCGCCGCGCGGACAACCTGATTTACTACGGCTCCATGGCCGACAAATATATCGTGATGATGCAGGTGCTCGACAGCGAGCCGCTCAAGGACATCTCACTGGCAAAGCGGGTTTCCATCCAGCTCCAGCTCACCAGCCCCAACCTCAAGTCCCGCGACCGGGTGGTGCGCAGCACCGAGAAGGGCAGTCTGGCCGAGGCGATGGAGTTCGCCTGCATCTGGCTTGACCGCGCGCTCTCCGGCAAAATGTAAGCACTGTTCCGAATCACAGCTATATGAGAGAGGTCAGCATGAAAAACAACTGCTTTACGTTGCGCTTTCTGCGTACGGCGGCACTCGGTGTCGTCACAATCTGCGCCCTGACGGCGGGCGCATTCGCCGTAGACACAGGCGTCATCACGGGCGACGTGGTCAACGCGCGCTCCGGACCCGGCACGGGCTACAGCCGCGTTGAGCTGCTTGCCAAGGGCAAACAGGTGACGATTCTTGCCGAGGACGGCAACTGGTTCAAAATCGCGTGGAACAACTCCACAGGCTACGTCTACAAGAGCTATGTCTCGGCGAGCAACAGCGGCTCCACCGCCGCCGCGTCCAGCGCCACGCCCAATGCCACCATCACCGGCGGCAACATCAACGTCCGCACCGGTCCCGGCACGGGCTACAGCCGCATCACCGTCGTCGGCACGGGCAAGCGCGTGGCGGTGCTGGAGACCAGCGGCAACTGGTATAAAATCGGCTTCGACGGCAAAACGGGCTACATCATAAGCAGCTACGTCATCCGCGACGACGCCGCCGCCACGCAGAGCGCGGCCGCGACCGCCGCTCCTGCTCCCGCCGCGACCACTCCCACCGCGACCACCGCCGCACCCGCCGCAGCCGTCGAGGGCAACGCAACCGTCAAGGGCGGCAACATCAACGTCCGCTCCGGTCCCGGCACGGGCTACAGCCGCGTCGCCATCGTCGGCACGGGCAAGCGCGTCACGCTGCTCAGCGAGGCGGGCGGCTGGTGCCAGATTGGCTTTGACGGCAAGACCGGCTACATTCTCGGCAGCTACCTCACCCCGGACGCGGGCGCACTTGAGGCGCTGACCGCCGCCGAGGCCGCCGGCACGGACATTCCCGCCGCCACGGTGGAGTCCTCCGTCATCTCCGGCAACGACGCCGACGGTTCGTCGGGCGGCAGCCGCCCCGGCATCATCACCGGCGGCACCATCAACGTCCGCACCGGCGCCGGCACCGAGTATGAGCGCCTGACGCAGGTCAGCACCGGCAAAAAGGTGACGATTCTTGCCGAGGAGAACGGCTGGTTCCAAATCAGCTTCGACGGCAAGACCGGCTACGTGCTCGACGACTATGTGTTCGAGGGCGACAGCCTGCCCGCCTCCTCCGTAGGCGCGCAGATTGCGGCGATGGCGGCGCAGTACGTCGGCACGCGCTACGTCTACGGCGGCGCTTCACCGAGCGGCTTCGACTGCTCCGGCTTCACGCTGTACCTCTACAAGCAGTTCGGCTATTCCCTGCCGCACACCGCCTCGGGTCAGTACGCCAACTGCGGCGTCAAGGTCTCGCGCAGTGACCTTCAGCCCGGCGACCTGGTCTTCTTCACCAGCTCCGGCTCCGGCGGGCGCATCACCCACGTCGGTGTCTACACCGGCAACGACCAGATCATCCACGCCCGCTACAGCGTCGGCGCCGTGCACGTCAACTACCTCTCCGAGAGCTACTACAACCGCAACTACGTCGGTGCCATCCGCATCGCCTGATTCCCCGCGTAACAATTTGCCCGACGGCTTCCGCCGTCGGGCAATTTTTATTCTTCTTCCGCGCGGATGGCGTCCCATGCCGCGCCGAGGTCGGGAAAGATGCCCCAGCAGCGGCGCCGTGCCTCCTCCGTCGGGGGCACCTTGTCGGGTATCATCACGGTCCGGCAACGCGCGCGCCAGCCCGCTTCCACGCCGTTGAGGCTGTCCTCGAACACCCAGCAGACCTCCGGCGGCAGGCCGAGGCGCTCCGCCGCCAGCAGAAACACGTCCGGCGCGGGCTTGCCGTGCGCCACCGTGCGCCCCGACACCAGCGCGTCGAAGCGGTCCTCTATCCCGTTCAGGCGCAGATTGTGCTCTATCATGTGCATCGGGCTGCTGCTCGCCACGGCGATACGGTAGCCCTGTGCGCGCAGACCGTCCAGAATCGTGTGCACGCCGCGCATCAGCGGCACGCCCTGCGCCTCCCGCGCGTTCACGCGCGCGGAGCACTCACGCAGAATCGGCTCGGGCTCGTCCGTGCGGTAGGCGCGGCGCAGAATCTCGCGCGTCCTTGCCCCGCCGGTGCCGCAGATTTCGGCGGCAAAGCTCTCCGGCAGCGTGATGCCGCGCTCCGCCGCCATGGCGTGCCACTCTTCCTGCCAGATGGTCTCCGAGTCAATCAGCAGACCGTCCATGTCAAAAATCGCTCCCTGCATCGCAGTCC
>JAILRK010000202.1 GCA_024698225.1 Oscillospiraceae bacterium
TCCGGCTGGACGATGTGCCCGTGCTCCCACTGGACCTCCTCCTCGGCGAGAATCACCGCGAGGAAGGTGCAGTCCGCGCCGCCGACGGCGATGATGCCGTGCGGCTTGCCGGAGTCGTAATAGATGCAGTCGCCGGGTCCGAGCACTTCGGCGTGCTCGCCGATTTTGATTTTCATTTTGCCCTCGATGACGAGGTCAAACTCCTGTCCCTTGTGGCGGACCTGGTGGATGGGCTTGTGCTGCTCCTCCTCGCTGTAGGCATAGCGCACCCAATAGGGGTCCGCCTTGCGGTTTTTGAACAGCGGCGCGATGGAGCTGATTTCGATGCCGGGCTCCTTCGCCGTGAGCTGGCCCTTGCCGCGCCGTGTGACGGCGTAGCCGCTCAGACGGGGGGTGTCGCCCTCCATCAGCTCCATAATCTCCACGCCGAAGGTCATGGCGCACTTGTGGATGAAGGTGAAGGGCAGGTCGGTTTCGCCCGCCTCATAGATGAGGTAGTCCTCAAGGCTTACGCCCGTCAGACTCGCCATCTCCTGTTCAGTGTAACCGCTGAGGATACGCAGCTCGCGGATGCGCTCCGCGACTTCCAGCAGCGCGCCGGTGGTGGTTGTGTTGACCATGGTAAATCCTCCTGTCGGACGGGCGACAAAAAAGAAACACCCGTCCCAAAGTTTCCTTTGAGACGAGCGCTATTGACACCCGCGGTACCACTCAAATTGCGCTCTCGCGCCACTCATGGGGCTCCAACAAGCCCTTGGCATTCACGCAGCCGTAACGTGGGGCCTTACCCGGCAAGCCGCTCGGACCCCCGACTCGGAAGTGATAGGTCATGCGGACACGTCCCTGCTCCGGCTTTCAGCAAACGCCGTCTCTCTGTGCCAGGTGCGCACCCGACCGTCTTCGTCACAGTCTTTCATAGGTTGTACAGTAATTTTACGCGCTAAAGTGCCATTTCGTCAATAGGCTACGCTGAACAAAAAAAGCGGCAAAGCGGCAGATGCCGTAGGCTAAAATGACCGTTGACGCAGAATGCGCCGTCCGTATAAGATAACCTTATAATAAGGAGGCGGATTCTATGGAGGCTTTTACGGAAAAACTGCTGCAGGGCCCGCGCATCGTCGCCGTGACGGGGCACTTCGGCAGCGGGAAAACAGAGTTCTGCGTGTCGCTGGCGTTTGCGCTTGCCGCGCGCGGGACGGGGGAACGCCTTGCGCTGGCGGACCTGGACATCGAGAACCCCTTCTTCCGCTCGCGCGAGCGGCAGGACGCGCTGGCGGCGGCGGGCGTGCGGGTCTACTCGGACCCCTTCAACGGGCGCAACGGCTCGGAGCTGCAGGTCATCTCCGCCGCGGTGCGC
This sequence comes from Oscillospiraceae bacterium, assembly GCA_024698225.1. Lineage (GTDB taxonomy): Bacteria > Bacillota > Clostridia > Oscillospirales > Oscillospiraceae > Hominicoprocola. Next base: position 1,358 of record JAILRK010000202.1, read on the forward strand.
GCGCCGTTGGAGGACGAGGGCTGCCGCGTGCTGCTGGACTGCGGCGGCGACGCGCCGGGCGCGCGGATTCTCAACCAGTTCGGCAAATACTTCCGTCCGGGGGCGTACCAACTGCTGTGCGTGGTCAACCCCTACCGTCCGGGCAGCGACACCGTGGACAAGGCGGTGGAGCACATCCGCAGCATCGAGCGCGCCACGGCGCTGCAGGTGACGGGCCTGATTGCCAACGGGCACCTGATTCGCAGCACCACGCCGGAGGAGGTCGCCCACGGCTGGGCGTTCACGCAGGAGGTCTCCGCCGCCGCGGGCGTCGAGGCGCTGTGCGCCTGCTGCATGACGCCGCTGGCGGAGACGGTCGCCGCGCGCGGCATCCCGGTGTTCCCCATCGGCATGTACATGCGCGAGACGTATCTGGACAAGCGCGTGTGACGCGAAGCGCCGCCAAAGCGCAGAAAAAACGCGAAAACGCGCAAAAAACACTTGCAATCCCCGCGCCGGTGTGCTATTCTATCAGGGCATTCCGCACGGAGACGGACCTTTCGCCGGTTGCCCGCAAGGGTCGGGGGAAGGGTTGAGGTCTCCGGAGGTGTACAAAACAAAAATAAAAAGGAGAACAAGAAACCATGGCAAACGTCGTATCCATGAAAGCCCTGCTCGAAGCAGGCGTCCACTTCGGTCACCAGACCCGTCGTTGGAACCCCAAAATGGCGCCCTACATCTACACGGAGCGCAACGGCATCTACATCATCGACCTGCAGAAGACCGTCAAGAAGCTGGAAGAGGCGTACAGCTTCGTGCGCAGCCTCTCCGAAGAGGGCAAGACCCTGCTGTTCGTCGGCACGAAGAAGCAGGCGCAGGAAGCCATCCGTGACGAGGCGCAGCGCTGCGGCATGTACTACGTCAACGCCCGCTGGCTCGGCGGCATGATGACCAACTTCAAGACCATGCGCACCCGCGTGGACCGTCTGCATCAGCTCAAGCGCATGCAGGAGGACGGCACCTTCGACATGCTGCCGAAGAAGGAAGTCATGAAGCACATGGGCGAGATTGAGAAGCTCGAGAAGTATCTCGGCGGCGTCAAGGAGATGAACCGCCTGCCCGGCGCGCTGTTCATCGTCGACACCCGCAAGGAGCGCAACGCCATCGCCGAGGCGCACAAGCTCGGCATCCCCGTCGTCGCCATCGCGGACACCAACTGCGACCCCGACGAGATTGACTATCCCATCCCCGGCAACGACGACGCCATCCGCGCCATCCGTCTGATTTCCGGCATCATGGCGAACGCGATGATCGAGGGCAAGCAGGGCGAGGACACGGAAGAAGCCGCGGCTGAAAAGGCCGAGGGCGAAGCCTGATTGATAAGACGACCGAAATAGGAGGAAACAAACATGGCATTCACTGCTACTGACGTTAAGAACCTGCGTGAAATGACCGGCTGCGGCATGATGGACTGCAAGAAGGCGCTCACCGAGACCAACGGCGACGTTGACAAGGCAATCGAGTTCCTGCGTGAAAAGGGCCTCGCCTCCCAGGCGAAGAAGGCCGGCCGTGTTGCCGCCGAGGGCATGGCTTATGCCGCCGTGATTGACGGCGTCGGCGTGGTCGTCGAGGTCAACTGCGAGACCGACTTCGTCGCCAACGGCGACCTGTTCCAGGGCTTCGTGAAGAACCTTGCGACCGTCATCGCCAAGAACGCCCCCGCTGACCTCGACGCGCTGAACAACTGCGCGTGGGTGGACGGCAACGGCACCGTCGCCACCGCGAAGGACGAGATTTTCCTCTCCCTGCGCGAGAACATGGGCATCCGCCGCTTCGTCCGCATCGACACCGACGTGTGCGTGCCCTACGTGCACATGAAGGGCAAAATCGGCGTGCTGGTCAACCTGAAGGTCGAGGGCGGCATTGACGCCACCGACATCGGCAAGGACGTCGCCATGCAGATTGCGGCGCTCGCGCCCCGCTTCTGGGACAAGAGCCAGGTGACCGACGACGTCATCGAGGAAGAGAAGAAGATTATGCTCGCCCAGATGGACAACGACCCCAAGATGGCAGCCAAGCCGCTGAACGTCAAGGAAAAGATCGTCATGGGCAAGCTCAACAAGTTCTACAGCGAGAACTGCCTGCTCCAGCAGGAGTTTGTCCGCAAGGACATCTTCGAGGGCAGTGTCGAGCAGTACATCGCCAAGGCCGCCAAGGACCTCGGCGGCAAGGTCACCTTCGTCAACGCCGTCCGCTTCGAGAGAGGCGAGGGCATTGAGAAGAAGCAGGAAGACGTCGCCGCAGAAATCGCG
>JAILRK010000219.1 GCA_024698225.1 Oscillospiraceae bacterium
GGCGCAGTGAGCACCGGCGCCATGCCAAGCAGCATCGCCACCGCAAGCAGAACGCTCAGAATCCGTTTTGTCTTTCTCATGTGTTTGCCCTCCTTATTGCCCCTTCTGCGCCGCGCTCACCGCGGCGTCCAAATCACTCCATAGCGCCGAAAGATGGATGCCGTCCATCGTGCGCACCGAACCGCTCGCCATGCCGACGACCTTGCCGAAGCGGTCGAATATCGGTCCGCCCGACATGCCGTTGACGATGTCACAGGTCACCAGCATCCGCTGCTTTCCGCTCACCGTCGCCGCAGGCGCGGAGAGCAGTCCCTCGGTGATGACCGCCGCGTCCTTAATCGGATAGCCCATGGCCCGCAGCACCGCGCCGCCTGACGGCGCGGACTTTGAAATTGCCGAGGCGCTGTACCTCCCCGTCGGCAGCCGCAGCACGGCGACGTCCGTCGCAACGTCGCAGCGCACAACCGCCGCCTCCAGTTCTCTGCCGTCCTTCGTCAGCGCCGTGACCCTTGCGCCCTTGTCAACCACGTGCGCCGCCGTGACCGCCAGCCCGTCCGCCGTAACCACGAAGCCGCTGCCGGTCGCCCTCAGGCCGCCGGAGGCGTAGTAGCTTCGAATATACAACAGGCTGTCCTGCGCACGTGCATACTGCGCCTCCGCCGTCAGTTCCTCCTGTGTGGCGTTCGCCAAAGCCGCCGTAGCTCCGAGCAGGAGGAGCAGGGTCGTAAGCAAGGCATAGACGCGCGTCCGTTGTCTCCCTCTCATTTCAATCATCACCTTTCGTTCCTGTCGTGTTTCATCTGCTGTATCGTACCTTCAGTTTTATATATTCCAGTATTCTATGGCCCGTAAAGCGGAGTTTCTTCCATTATATTCCGGATTATCTCAACGTTTCCTCACCTTCACTCAAAATCTTCAAAAACTTCCCCACTCTTATTCCGCGATTGTTTATTATTTATGACTTTTTCGCTGCTGTCAAGCCGATGTTCCAGAATGTCACACCGAATCCGCTTTTTCTTTCAACCGCCGGCGTGCGCCGGGCTTGTCCGCAGCACCCCTGCCAGATCCAGACTGCCGCGGCTTTTCGTCAAAAACCATATGCATTGTGTCCTCTTATTTAAAAATACGTGCTCTTCTGCACCCTCTGCACAAACTGTGCAGAGGGTGCAGAAGAGCGCCGTTTTCCTCTGGCGAAACGTCGGCCGGTCTGCCCGCGTCTCCCTGTTCCTGCATCTCACATTGTTTCATAGGCGCTGCACTTCCCTCAAGTCATAAGAATCGTTCCAATTTGCGCCCTCATTTGCCCAAAACAGGTCCATCCCGTCCACAGGCTTCCATGTTATTATGATACAGCACGTATTAAGATTCTGTCAAGAAGCAGACTCCCTTCCGGAGTCTGCATTTTTTTTCAATTTGTCTGCGCTTCATGTCCTCCGCGCGTTGTCGTCACGCACGGGATTCATGCTGCCGCTCCGGTAGCCGCCGAGGTCGAGCGTGACGAAGCGGAAGCCCAGCGCGCGCAGGGCGTCGTGCAGCGCAGCGGCATGCGCAACGAGGCGCGGCAGCTCCCGTGGCAGCACCTCGATGCGGGCGAGGTCGCCGTGGACGCGCACGCGGTACTGCGCAAAGCCCAGCGCCGCAAGCCGACGCTCCGCCTCAGCCACCGCGGCAAGCCGCTGCGCGGTCAGCGTTTCGCCATGGGTGAAGCGCGAGGCAAGGCAGGCAAAGGAGGGCTTGTCCCAGACGGTCAGCCCCAGCGCGCGTGCCAGGGCGCGCACATCCGCCTTGCGCAGCCCCGCCGCGCGCAGCTGGCTGGCGACGCCCAGCTCCGCCACGGCGCGAAGGCCCGGGCGATAGTCCCCCTCGTCGTCCAGGTTGCTGCCCTCGACCAGCACCGCACCGCGCTGCGCGGCAAGCTCCGCAAAGCGGGCAAAGAGCGCGCGCTTGCAGCGGTAGCAGCGGTCGGGCGGGTTCTCCACAAAGCCGTCGATGCCAAAGGGGTCGTGCGGCACGATGATTTGCTCGATGCCCTCCCGGCGGCAAAAGTCCTCTGCCGCCGCCGTTTCCTCCTCCGGAAACAGGCAGGAGCGCGCCGTAAGTGCAAAGGCGCGCTCCCCCAGAGCGTCGTGGGCAACCTTGAGCAGCAGCGTCGAATCCACGCCGGCGGAAAAGGCCACTGCCACGCGCCCGTGCCGCAGCAGCTCCGCGCGAAGCGCGGAGAGCGTCTGCGTGTCCATGCCTCAGTCTCCGCGCAGCAGGCGCTCCGCCTCGGCGAGGGAGAGTCCCCGCTCGCGCGCGGCGCGGGCAAGGTCCTCGTACTCCCACTTGCGCTTCGTCACGCCATAGCCCTCCGCGCACTTGCGCCGCAGCGTGCCGAGGGGCGTGTCCACCGTCTCCACGTGCCGCGTAAGCACATGGCGGCGCAGACTCTGCTCGCGCACGCCGAGGGTGCTCGTGTGGCGCAGCAGCGCCTCGACCACCGCGGTTTTCCTGTCCTCGTGGCACAGCGCCGTCAGCAGCACGCCGGGACGGTCCTTTTTCATGCCCACGGGAACGGTGAACACCTCCACCGCGCCCGCCTCGTACAGCCGCTCCATGGCAAAGCCCAGCGCCTCGCCGGTCATGTCGTCGAGGTTGCACTGCAGCTGGACGACGGTCTCGCTCTCCGTCCCCTCGCGCGTACCGAGCACGGCGCGCAGGCAGTTCGCCTGTGCAAAGTCCTTCTTGCCCATGCCGTAGCCGATTTTTTCCGGCGTCATGAGGGGCATGGGCCCAAAGCGCGTGACAAAATGCCGCAGCAGCGCCGCGCCGGTGGGCGTGCACAGCTCGCCCTGTATCGCGCCGCCGTAAACCGGCATGCCGCGCAGCAGCAGCGCCGTCGCGGGTGCGGGCACAGGCAGCACGCCGTGGGCGCAGCGCACCGTGCCGCTGCCGACGTGGATGGGCGAGGCGACCACCTCGTCCACCGCCAGCTCACGCAGCAGCAGGCACACCGCCGTCACGTCCGCCACGGCGTCCATCGTGCCGACCTCGTGGAAGTGAATCTCCTCCACCGGCATGCCGTGGACGCTGCTCTCCGCCTCCGCAATCGCGCGGTAAACCGCCAGCACGTCCGCCTCCACCGCCGCGTCGAGGTGCAGGTCCGCCACGATGTGCTCGATGCGGTGCAGGCTGCTGTGGTGGTGATGGGCATGGTGGTCGTGGTCATGCTCATGCTCGTGGTCGTGCTCGTGGTCATGCTCGTGGTCGTGATCATGGTCGTGATCATGGTCGTGATCGTGGTCATGATGGTGGTGCTCGCACTGGTGGTCATAGACGCACCAGTCGCCGAAGCGGCCCGCCACGGCGGCGGACAGGCCCTCCAGCCGATCCTCCGCGTCCTCCAGCTCCCCGCCGAAGACGATGACGGTGACGCCGACCTCGACGTCCAGGCGCCCGACG
>JAILRK010000227.1 GCA_024698225.1 Oscillospiraceae bacterium
AAAAGAACACCATCATGATGACCCAGTATCTGTCGTGCAGGCAGATGTTCAGTTGCTCGCGGACCGGCAAGACGGGCTTTGCCGCGGCGTTTTTGCCCATCGTTTCCTCCGTCACACGCTCGCGGGTGAAGAAGTACTCAATCAGCACGCCGAGCACGGTAATCACCAGCAGCGCAATGACGAAGACCTTCCAGTGTGCGTAGGACGCCGCCGCGTCGTAAATCGCCGCGCCGTTCTCGTCCACATAGTAGTCGATGACGCCCGCCTTGTTGGTCACGGGCGTGCCCCTGCCGCTCATGTCATAGACAAATAGCAGGTTCAGGAAAAAGGGCAGCACCATCGCGCTCAGCCCCATTGCCGCAAGCATCGTCGCGTTGGAGATGGTCGCTAGGAGACCCCGGTCCTTGCTGTTGCGGGTCGAGAGGCTGACCAGGGCCGCGTGTGGCGTGTAGTACATGGGGTAGGCGAAGGCAAACCACAGGTTATAGCCGATGGCGATGCAGATGAGCGCGCCGGTGTGCCAACTGTCACTGCCCGCCTCATACGGTGAGAAGACAAACAGAAACAGCAGCGCTATCACGCTGATGGGCAGCGACACCAGCAGCAGGGGGCGCGCCTTGCCGTTGCGGGAGGTCATGCTGTCCATCAACCGCCCGACCAGAATGTTGCCGAGCACAACGAAGATGACCGAGATGACCGGCAGCCAGGTGAAAAAGCCGCTCGCCCAGCTGTTGATGTGCAGCACGTCGGTCATGTACTTGTTGAAGTAGTTTGACAGCACGGAGTTAGCCAGCAGCGCAAGCGTCGGACCGAGGAGATACCCGACCGCGCCCTCCGGAATCAAGGTCACATTGTTTTTCCGGATGAGCGTTGGCGGAAGCGCGTCAAAAAAGGATTTCTTGTTTGCTCCACTCATGGCTCACGCAGCCTCCTTTGCACATTTGAAGGAGAGCAGCACGTCCGCAAAGAAATCCAGTGTTATCAGGGCAAACACCGTGCCCCAGAATTTATGCCCGGCGGAAAAGAAGACAACGCACGCCGCCGCGACCGGCACCGTCGCGAGGACCGCCGCAACAGGGGAAATCCCGTTTCCTTTTTTCATGTCATATCCTCCTTATTCCAGTGCCTTTTGCCGCTTGGTGACGCCGCGCTGGCGGACAAAGCCGCCAATGAGCTTGCCCATGCCCTTGCAGAAGGCGATGCCGTGACCGTTCACGATGTCCAGAATGCCGTCGCACATCTCCTGCGAGCACAGACCGCCCGACATCTTGCCGACGGCGCGCAGCGGCATGTTGTAGATGAACGTGATGTTCAGGTCGGGCTCGCCCCTGGCGATGCTCCGCTGCAGCAGACTGTCCATCACCTTCCACACAAGTCGCGCCTTCAGGCTTCTGGCATAGTAGAGCTGGGCAATGGCGTCGTTGGGCTGTATGGTGCCCGCCCAACTTCCGTCCGGAATCGGGTGCCCCAGCAGTGCCTCAAACTCCGCGTCCGACACGTTTTTGATGTTGCCGGAGCGGTAGGACGGCAGCGCAGCGGGGTCCTCGCACCGTGGCGCGTCGCTGCCCTGTATCGCGAGCGTCCCGCGCAGACGGACGTCCGACACGGAGGCGCCAATCAGAATCTCATATGCGCCGCCGTCCACCTCAAAGCGGTTGCTGCTGCTGTTCCAGTAGCGGAACGCCTTGTCGTCCAGCGGAATGCAGACTTCCCGGTGCTCACCGGCGCGCAGAAAGACCTTGGCAAAGCCCTTGAGCTCCTTGGCAGGGCGATAGACCGTGGGGTCCACGGCGTGCACGTAGAGCTGCGCAATCTCCGCGCCGTCCCGCTCGCCGGTGTTCGTGATTGTAAAGCGAACTTCCTTGTCACTGAGCTTCAGGTCGGAGTAGGCAAAGCTGGTGTAGCTCAGTCCGAAGCCGAAGGGGAAGCACACGGGCACCTGTGCCGTCTCATAATAGCGATAGCCGACGTACAGGCCCTCGCGATACTCCACCGTGCGTTCCTTCGCCGGAAAATACGGCGCGCTGGAGCAGTCCTCGTAATGCAGGGGGAAGGTCTCCGACAGTTTGCCCGAGGGATTCACCTCGCCGAGGATGACCCGCAACACGGCGGAAGCACCCGCCTGTCCACAGAGATAGCCGTGCACCACCGCCTTGCAGCGGTCCAGCCAGGGCATTTCCACGCTGGACCCGGCGGACAGGACGACGATGACGTTGGGGTTGGCGGCAGAGACGGCGTTGAGCGTCTCTATCTGGCACTGCGGGATGGCGAGGGTGGAGCGGTCCAGCCCCTCGGTCTCGCTGATTTCGTCCAGCCCCAGATACATCAGGACGTAATCCGCCTGTTTCGCAAGCTCCGCCGCCTGCTGCGTCAGCGCGGCATCCGGCGCGCCGTGGCGGGGAAAGCCTGCGGCGAAGCCGACCACGTTGAGGTCGAAGTTTCCGATGACGTCCATCGTATGGTCCAGCTTCGTGCAGTTGACCACGGAGGAACCCGCGCCCTGATAGCGCGCCTTCCGCGCAAAATCCCCGATGACGGCGACCTTGCTGCCCGGCTTCAGCGGCAGGATTCCGTTCTCGTTTTTCAGCAGCACGATGGACGCCTCGCTGCAGCGCTGCGCGAAGGCGTGGTGCGCATCCACGTCAAAGGGCTTGCCCTTGCGCGCGTCCACCGCCTTGCGCGTGGAGAGGATTACGTCCAGCAGCTCGTCCACGCGCACGTCGACCTCCTGCTCGCTGATGCGGCCCTCGTTCACCGCCTGCATCAGCTGGCGGGGTCCGTCGCCGCCGGTGGACGGCATCTCCAGGTGCGAGCCTGCGCGCACGCCCTCGGTGAAATCGTTGTTGGCGCCCCAGTCCGACACCACGAAGCCGTCAAAGCCCCAGCTGTCGCGCAGAATCTCCTGCAGCAGATGCGCGTTTTCGTTGGCATAGACACCGTTGACCATGTTGTAGGAGGACATAATCGATTTGGGACGGCCCTCCTTGACGGCAATCTCGAAGTTTGTGAGGTAGAGTTCACGCAGGGTGCGCTCATCCATCACGGAATTGGACGCCATGCGCCGCAGCTCCGTGTTGTTGGCGGCAAAGTGCTTGGCGCAGGCGGACACGCCGTTTGCCTGAATGCCGCGGATATACGCCGCCGCCATCTTGCCGGCGAGGTAGGGGTCTTCGGAAAAATACTCAAAGTTGCGCCCGCAGAAGGGGCTGCGCTTGATGTTGAGACCGGGACCCAGCAGCACGCAGACGTCCTGACTGGCGGCCTCTTCGCCCAGATGCCGCCCAAGTTCCTCGCCCAGCGCAACGTCCCAGGAGTTCGCCATCGTGGCGGCGGTGGGATAGCAAGTGGCGGGGAGCGAGCCGTTCAGCCCCAACTGGTCGCCCTCGCCCTCCTGCTTGCGGATGCCGTGGGGACCGTCAGAGAGCGTCATGTTTCCGATGCCCAGCCGCCTGACGCTCTGTGTCTGCCAGAAATCCCGACCGGAAAGCAGATGACATTTCTCTTCCAACGTCATCTGTGCAATCAGTTCCTGATGAAGCATGTTATCCTCCCGTGTTTATAGTTTGGGTCAGGAGCTGCCGGACCTTACCGGCAGCTCCCGTGGGTTTGTTATCCAAGCAGCGAGGCCTGAATGGTAAAGTCGCCTGCAAGCTGGTCAGACACGGCGGTGACGTAGTGCAGCTTCATCGTCTCGCCTTCGGCGGTGAAGGTCGCGCCGTTGGCGTTGGTCAGCGTCAGCACGCCGCCCTCGAAGGTGTAGCTGCCAAGGTCCTCAATGCTGTAGCTCTCGAAGAAGAAGCGGTAGGTGCCGTCGGCGTTGAAGGTCAGCGTGGTTGCGCCGTCATCGCTGGCAACGGTAACGCCCTCGGCCGTCGGTGTCTGCGCGGGTGCAGCACCAAACGTTGCGGCGGGGATGGTGAAGTCGCCCGTGACCTGGTCGGACACGGCGGAGACATAGTGCAGCTTCAGCGTTTCGCCCTCGGCGGTGAAGGTCGCGCCGTTGGGATTGGTCAGCGTCAGCACGCCGCCCTCGTAGGTGTAGCTGCCCAGGTCCTCGATGTTGTAGGATTCAAAGAAGAAGCGGTACGTGCCGTCGGGGTTGAAGGTCAGCGTGGTCGCGCCGTCGTCGCTGCTGACGGTTACGCCCTCGGCGGCCGGCGTCTCCGCAGGCGCGGCGCCAAAGGTGTCGGCGGGGATGGTGAAGTCGCCTGCGACCTGGTCGGACACGGCGGAGACGTAGTGCAGTTTCATGGGGTCGCCGTCGGCGGTGAAGGTCGCGCCGTTGGGATTGGTCAGCGTCAGCACGCCGCCCTCGTAGGTGTAGCTGCCCAGGTCCTCGATGTTGTAGGATTCGAAGAAGAAGCGGTAGGTGCCGTCGGCGTTGAAGGTCAGCGTGGTCGCGCCGTCGTCGCTGGCGACGGTCACGCCCTCGGTCGCCGGAGCCTCTTCGCTCGGCTCTTCTTCTTCGACCTCGGTTTTTGCATAGCTCACAATCTCGGCGCCGGAGAGCGTCCACACGGTCTCGGGGACGTAGTCCAGAAGCACGGGATAGTCGGCACTGTCGTAGTTGCCGTCCGCGTCGCTGCCGTCGAGGTCGATTTGCATCATCTGCTTCATCTGCTCGGAATAGGTGTCGGTTGCCAGCTCAAAGTACACGTGCGTTGCCGGGGCGGTGGTGACGGTGCCGTCCTCGTTTTCCATGTAGCTGCCCTCGGAGGTGGTACGGTAAACAATTCCCAGACCGGAGGGGTCGCCGATTTCCGCGCGTTTGCCGGAATCGACCACGTAGAAATCGGAAATCAGACTGTACTGGTCCACACCGTCCAGCGTCAGGCTGACGTCGAGGTAGGAGCGCGCATCATACTTCAGCAGAGAGCCCATGTCAGCAGATAGGAACTGGTAATCGGGCATGCCCTCGATATTCCCGTTCTCCTGGTTGTAGCTGAGGGTGAAGGTTCCGCTCAGCGCGCCCTTGCCGTAGCCGAGAATCGTCCCGTCGCCGAGTGTCCACGTGGTTTCGGGAACGTAGTCGAGCAGTTCGGGATAGTCGGCACTGTCGTAGTTGCCGTCCGCGTCGCTGCCGCCGAGGTCGACGTGCATCATCTGCTTCATCTGCTCGGAATAGGTGTCGGTCGCCAGTTCAAAGAACACGTGCGTGGGCACGGAGGTCACAACGCTGCCGTCTTCATTGGCGGTGTAACTGCCTTCGGAGGTGGTGCGGTAGACAAGGCCGAGGCCGGAGGGGTCGCCAATCTCGGCGCGCTTGCCGGAGTCAACCACATAGTAGTCGGAGATGAGGCTGTATGCGCCGGCGTTGTCCAGCTTCAGTGTGACGTCGATGTAGGAGCGTGCGTCGTATTTCAGCAGGGACTCCATGTTGGCGGACAGGAACTGGTAATCGGGCATGCCCTCGATGTTCCCGTATTCCTGATTGAAGCTGATGGTATAGGTCCCGCTGCGGTCCGTGCCGGCGGCACCGGGCGCGGCGCTCGGTGCGAGGACCCCGCCCAGAGAGATACCGCCAATCAGGGCGGCAAGCCCCAGCGCCGCGGCGGAGCCCGCCAGGCCGTAGATTTTTCCTTTGCCCGGCACGGCGTTTCCGTCCTCGGCGAAGGCACCGATGATGTTGTAGACCGTGGCGACGAGCAGCAGACCGGCGGAGATGAGGGACATATAAATGGCTTCCTCACCGCCATGTCCGGCGTCATAGTCCGTGACGATGCAGTTGCCGATGCCCTCCACGCGGTCGCCGACCATCAGGATGGCAGTGCCGACCAGCAGCGCCGTCACGAGGAAGGTCAGACACTTTGCCCACACGGCCTTCGGAAAGCGTTTCTCACAGAAGACGGTGAGCAGTTCTGCAATCATCGTGCCGACCAGCAGCGCCGTAATCGCCCCGGAATTCATCTGTCCGAAGATGTAATAGTTTGTGGTATGGCTGAGAAGATACAGCACGAGGCTCAGCAGCGTCAGCACACAGGTAATCAGACCGACGGTCAGATTCAGTCCCATGCCTTTCTTATTGGTGTTGGCCATGCTCACACACTCCTTTCTTTGCGGCTTTTGACAAGGAACAGACAGCCGCATCCGGCGAAGCCCAACGCCGTCAGGACGATGCCGACCTGGAAGACCGTCTTCCACCAGACCTGACCGTGACCGGCAGAGGACGTCGCGTCAATGCCGTTGAGCAGCGAGCTGTTGACGTAGGCGAAGAGCTTGCGGTGATAACTCTCGCGCAGATGCGACTGCAGCACGACGTCCTTCTCCACCTCGGCAACGCTCAGGTTCCAGACCTTGGCGTTGTTGGATCCGCCGAGCATCTGGTCGTTGCCCGCCGCGGCGCACTCACGAGGCTGGAAATAGGCAGTAGACTTGACGGAGTCGGTCATCATGAAACCGTTCCAGCCCCACTCGCCGCGCAGGATGCCGTTCATCAGCTCCTCCGATGCGCCCACGTGCACGCAGCCGATGCGGTTGAACGCGCTCATCAGCCCCGTGATGCCGCCGTTGCGAATGCCAATCTGGAAGCCGCGAAGCTCGTTTTCACGGGCCGCCTGCTCGTGCAGGAAGAGCGCCAGACCGTCGCGGTTGGTCTCCTGGTCGTTGAAAGCAAAGTGCTTGATGTTCGTGACCATGCCGTACTCGTTAAGGGACTGGCTCACATACGCGCCGGTGCGTCCCGTGAGCACGGAGTCCTCGGAATAGTACGCCATGTTGCGCCCGTTGTAGGGGCTGCGGTGCAGGTTCATGCCTGGGCCAAACCAGGTGTTGTAGCCGGTCCAGAGACCGTCGTTGCCGACCATGCGGCCCTCTTCACGCTGCAGCAGCGGAGAGAAGGACGCCGCCAGAACGGGTCCGCCGGGATAGACGTCGGTGTGACGCTTGTAGACCTCGTCGTTCTCGTCGACCTCGTAGATGGTGCCCTTGGTGCGCTGTCCGATTGTGGCAATCAAACCCAGGGGCGAGTCCGCGCGGCTTTCGATGGGCATGGCGAGCTCTTCCATCTCCTCAAAGTACGCGATGTACTGGTTGATGAAGTCCTCAAGGCTCAACTGCTCGAGCGCCTGCTCAAACAGGGGGTCGTCATAGTCCAGACCGCGCAGTTGGATGGCACGCACGCCGTTGTCCTTGCCGTAGACGAAGCTGTCCGGCCCGTCATAGCCGGCGGCAGCAAGCTCCGCGTTGTAGGTGGCGTTGCGCAGCATGTAAATCATCTCTTCCGTCGCGTTCAGGTGCTCCAGGCTCTTGGGGAAGGTGTTGAACCAGTCGCTGCGGCTGAGATAGGTGACCTTGGCGGCGCCGGTGTTGTTCAGGTCCGCCTGGTCCAGACGGTTCTGCACCGTCGTGTCATTGGATGCGGTGAAATAGCTGTCCGCGCTGAGGGTCTCCTTGTGCACGGCGCCGCTGCTCTCCACCGGCTGACCCATCTCGCGCAGCACCGCCATGACGGCCTCGTGCGCGCCGTTGCCGGTGGCAAAGTAGTAATCCCCGCGCTCGAGCATCCACGAGCCCTTGACGCCGTCGTGCGCATAGGCGCGGTCATAGGTGTAGAAATCCTGCGCGTTGAAGGTGATGACCACGTCCTCGCTCTTTCCGCGCTCGAGCAGCACCACGTCGGCAAAGCTCTGCTCCTGCGTCTCGCCGGTCTTGGCGTAGCCGATGAGCTGGATGGCGGATTTCTCAATCTTTTCGCTGCGGTCTTTTTCCGTGTAGGGGAGGGAGACGTAGAGTTGCACCGCGTGCTTGGCGGCGACGGCGCCCGTGTTCGTCACGCGCACGGTCACGGAGGAGTCGGTCTCGCCGCTCCAGTCAATCTGTGCGTCCGTGATTTCCTCGGTAAAGGAGGAGCCCTCAAGTCCGAAGCCGAAGGGATAGCTGACCTCACGGTCGTAGTCCCAGCTCTTGCCGTCCACGCTCTGTCCCTTTGCCGCCTTGGCGGCGTTGCCCTGGTTCAGAACCGTGTCAAAATAGCGGGTTTCATAGTACTTGTAGCCGGTGTAGATGCCCTCAAGCTCGGCAAGATACCAGCTTGCGCGCAGAGCGTTGGTGGTGGTCGTCTCAATTGCATCGGCGTTGTCGAACACGTAAATCCCGACGTTCTGCGCCGCGGGGGAGAGCGCGGAGTTGACCGCGAAGGTGTCGGGCAGATGCCCGGAGGGAAGCGCGTTGCCCCTGAGAAGCTCGGCAATGCCGTAGGTGCCGTAGGCGCCCGGGTTGCCAATCCACAGGATGCTGTCAATCCCCTCGTCTTGCTTGAGCTCGTCAATTTCCATGCTGGTGCCTGCGTTGATGAGCACGAGCACCTTGCCGAAGCCCTGCGCCTTGACGAAGCTCACGAGGTCGCGCTCGTCATTGCTGAGGGAGAAAATGTTGCCGGTCGGGCTGTTCGTGAACTCCTCGGGCGTCAGAATGCCGTTTGCGCCGGGGTAGAAGCAGCAACTCTCGCCCGCGTCGCGACCGAGGACGATGACGGCGGCGTCTTTATAGTCGCCAATCTTCCCGGCGTCCAGTGCGGCGGCGGGCACCTCGCCGATTTCGGCGCCCTGCTCGGCGTAGTCGGACACCACGTTGCCGCCGGAGGCCTTGGTCGGGGCATAGTCCGTCTCCATGTCCCGGTAGAACTGCACGAAGTCCGGGTTCACGGCAAAGCCGCGGCTCTCCAGCGCCTCTGCCAGCGATATTACGTTGCTGGGGTCAATCAGCTCGCCCATGGAGCCGCCGTACTGCAGCTTGTTGCTGCGCATGCCGAAGAGGGTAATGCGGTCGCCCGAGATGGCAGGCGTGCCCTTGAGCGCAACGCTGCCCTCTGCCTGCAGCCGCGTGGCGTAGGCAATCTCTGCCTGAACGAGCTCCGCTGCCGAGGCATAGTCGGAGCGGAAGGGGTAATCCTCCGGGTCTGTGCTGCGCTTGATGGTTGCCGTTTCCGTGCCAAGCAGTTCGTTGACTTTGCCCTCCCACGCGCTGGCGACGTTGAACAGGACGCTCAGCAGCATGAGAAGTGCAAGGAAAATACTTGCCGCGCCACGGAACAGATGGCTGGTTTTCTTTTTCACGGGTTTCATCCTCTCCTTTATCATAGGTTGATGATATCATAGCAGTACAAAGCCTGCGTGGATATGCTCGATTTTGTTTTTGCGTTATAGATTTAGCTCAATCAAAAAATGAGGTCTAAAACAGAACAAAAAATCGAATCCTCATACAAACTGTACGAGGATTCGATTTGTTTCTTTTCAACCGCAGGGCAGGGCTGTCGGCCCATGGCAGACGCCCCATCGCTACAGGAGCGGACCGCCGAAGGGCAACGGCTTCAGCCTTCGTTTGAAGCGTTGCTTTCGCTCGCGGGCAAATCCGACCTTGCCGGCAGCATTTTGGCGATGACCTGCGAAAGCTCCGACGGCGTCTCGACGCAGCCGTTTTCAAGCCAGAGCCGCAGCACGCTGAGAAGGCCTGCCTTAAAAAAGGAGTAGTAGTAGCGCATGCGGGATTCCTGGTTCACGCCGCAGGCGCGGAACAGCGGCGCAACCTGCGTCTCCCAGTACCGGCGGAACTCCTCGCTCAGGGGGAGCGTTTCGTGGTTTTGCAGATACACCCGATAGAACTGCGGGTTTTTCCCGATGTAGTCAATCAGGGACTCCAGAACGGACGCATCGCCTGCCAGCCTCGACAATATGGTGCGGTCCCCCTGAATGGACTGAAAGAGCCCGTGCTTGAATTCCTGTTCCATGCTCGCCATCAAATCGTACACGTCCACATAGTGCCGGTAAAACGTGGACCGGTTGATGCCCGCGGCATCGCAGATTTGCCCGACCGTAGGCTCCTTTCCCTGATTCATGTAGGAAAGCAGCGCCTCCCGGATTTTTCGCTCCGTTCCCATGTGACGCTGGTTTTGCGCAGTATTCATGCAAGCTCCCTCGCAGTTTTTCGGTATTGGACAAGGAAGATGACGCTCGCAATGAGCGCGGCGAGAATATCGGCCGTCATGTGCGCTGCGGCGAGCCCATAGAAGGAAAACAGAGCGTGGAACAGAAACAGCAGCGGGATCAGCAGCAGTCCCTGACGCAGCAGGGAAACGATGATGGCGGCGGTGGCGCGCTTCGTCGCCTGCAGGAAATTGGTGCTGATATAGACCAGACCGAGGAACGGCGAGCCTGCCATCACGAAGAGCATGTACCGCTGACCCATGGCGGCCACCTCAGCCTCCTTGAGAAACAGGGAAATGACAGGTCCGCGGAAGACAAAGCAGAGCAGCATGGTGCCGACGCCGATGCAGCCCGTCAGCAGCGCTGTCTTTTTCAAAACCTCTCTGAGTCTTGGCAGGTTTTTCGCACCGTAGCTGTAGGCCAGCAAGGGCTGCACGCCCATGCAGATGCCCATCTGCACCATGGAAATCAGCATGCCGGCTTTTCCGGCGGCAGCGGCAGCGGCGATGGCGTCGGTGCCGTGCTGTGAAAGCAGATTGTTGGAAAAGGTGGTCGCAAAGCCGGAGAGCACCGTGCTGGCGGCGTTGGGCAGACCCAGCGCCATGATGGGCAAAAGCTCTCCGGGTGCAACAAGGGCGCGTCCCGGTTCCAGCGAGAGCACGGCGGCGCGGCGCTTCACAAAATGGATATAATAGCTCGTGCTGACAAGATTGCCGATGACGGTTGCAACGGCGGCGCCGGCAACGCCCCAGTGAAGCACCAGAATAAAAACCGGGTCGAGAACGATATTCGTCACCGTCCCCGCCAGGTTTCCGTACATGCCTTCCCTGACGGCGCCCTCCGCCCTCAGCAGCATGCCCATTGCGGAGGAAATCAGCATGAACACCGTTCCGCAGGAGAGAATCAGAAGATAGGTGCGGGAGTCCTCCCACATTTCCGGCTTGGTGCCCAACAGCGTGAGCAGCGGCCTTTGCAGCGCGAAGAGCAGAACCGTCGTCACAAGACCCAGCGCGACCGCGCTGTAAAAGCAGAGGCTGGAGACGTTCTTTGCCTTTTCCTGCTCGCCCGCGCCGAACGCGCCTGCAATGATGGTGCTTCCGCCCACACCAATCATCGTCGCCAGCGCCATGATGATGTTGAACACCGGGCTGATGATGGAAACAGAGGCAACCTTGGCCGTATCACCCAGTTGGGCGATAAAGAACATGTCGGCCATGTTGTAGAAAATCATGATGATGATGGTCATCAGCGCCGGAACCGCCATGACAGCAATTGCCTTCCAGACAGACTCCTGCCGGAACAGCGCCTCGTATTTTCCACCCTTTGTATCCATGCAATGCCGCCCCTTTTCTCCGTGTGTATCCCTT
>JAILRK010000279.1 GCA_024698225.1 Oscillospiraceae bacterium
GATGACGTGCCGCTGTGGGAGATGATGCTTGCCGTGCCGGATGAGGCGAAGGCAAAGGACCTCACCGCGCGCTTTCAGGAAAGCCCCGAAAAGATGTATACCCAGCTCATCGGGGTTCTGTTCCCGCCGGAGAACAAATAAAACATGCAAAACACGAACGAGGAAGGGCGCATGCCCTTCCTCATGTCTTTCCTGGTCTGCTATTGCACGACAACGTTCTCTTTTCCGAGCAGATGCTCCATCTCGCGCACAAGCGAGTCGCGCAGCACGCAGCTTGTGCCGATGAGCCGTCCCGTGTCCGCGAGGCGGATTTTCACGGGGGTCTCCCTGCCCTCGAACATGTAGATGACGCGGCGGAAATGCGCCATCTGCGGGCTGTCCATTGAGGGAATCCTCAGATACAGGGTTTTTCCCCGCTGCCGCGGCGGCTCCGCCGCGACAGGCTCCGGCTTCTCGCTCAGCGGCGCGGCATAGTCGCACATGAGCTGCGGCGCTTTCTCGTCGCGCACGGACAGCCTGCCGCGCGCCTGAATGACCGAGCCCTCGCGCAGAAAGCTGCCGTAGTTCTCCAGACAGCGCGTGAAACACAGCAGCTCCATCGAGCCGCTGTCGTCCTCCAGCGTGACGTATGCCATGAGACTGTTGTTGCGCGTGGTCTTGGTCTTGCTCGCGGTCACGACCCCGGCAAGCGTGAGCTGCTGCCCGTCGGAATAGACGGTGGGTCCGCCCTCCTGCGCAAAATCGTCGCGCACGCGCCCGATGGGCGCGGCGTGGATGGAGCGGATGACGGCGCGATACGCATCCATCGGGTGCCCGGAGAGATACAGCCCCGTGGTCTCCTTCTCCATGCGCATGCGCTCTGCCGCAGAGTACTCCGGCACATCCGGCAGCACCAGCGCCGTCTGTTGCGGCGTCTCTACGCCGAGACCGAAGAAGTCAATCTGACCGGCCAGATTGGCGCGCTTGCTCTCCGCGATGCCGTCCATCACCTTCTCGTACACGGCAATGAGCTGTGCGCGGCGGCAGCCCAGCGAATCAAAGGCACCCGCGCGGATGAGACTTTCCACGGCGCGCTTGTTCATGTCCGTGCCGTCCATGCGCTTGCAGAAGTCCTGAAAATCGGTGAATACGCCGTTTTCCCCGCGCTCCGCCGTCAGTCGCGCAATCAACGTGCGCCCGATGCCCTTGATGGCGGCAAGCCCGAAACGGATACCGTCCTCCTCCACGGTGAAGCCCGCGTCGGAGCGGTTGATGTCGGGCGGCAGCAGCGCCACGCCGTTGTCCCGGCACTCCCCGAAGTAGTCGGCAAGCTTCTCGGACACGTCCAGCACGCTGGAGAACAGCGCCGCCATGTACTCCTTAAAATAGTGCCGCTTGCAGTACGCCGTCTGATATGCCACCACGGCATAGCTGACGGCATGCGCCTTGTTGAAGGCGTAGTTCGCAAAATCGTAAATATCCTGATAAATGGCCTCCGCCGTCTGCTGCGGGATACCGTTTGCGATGCAGCCCGCAATGCCGCGCTCGCTGTCGCCGTGGACAAAGGTATAGCGCTCCTTCTCAACGTCCTTCGCCTTCTTCTTGCTCATGGCGCGGCGAATCATATCCGCCTGCCCGAGCGAGTAGCCTGCAAGGCGGCGAAAAATCTCGATGACCTGCTCCTGATAGACGCTGCAGCCATAGGTCACGCGCAAAATCGGCTCAAGTGAGGGATGCGCGTAACTGACGAGGCGCGGGTCGTGCTTGCAGGCAATGAAGCGCGGAATCGAATCCATCGGTCCGGGACGATAGAGCGCGATGATGGCGGTCAGGTCCTCGACGTTGGAGGGCTTCAGCCCGACGCACACACCGGTCATCCCGGTGGATTCCAGCTGGAACACGCCCATCGTCCTGCCCTGCTGCAGCATCTCATAGGTGTCCGCGTCGTTGTCCGGAATGGTCGAGAGTGTAAAGTCAGGTTCCTTGCGGCGTATCATTTTCACCGCATCGTCGAGGATGGTCAGGTTGCGCAGACCGAGGAAGTCCATCTTCAGCAGCCCCAGCTCCTCCAGCGTGACCATGGTGAACTGGCAGACAATCGTCTCGTCGTTGCGCGCCAGCGGGACATAGCTGACCACGGGGTCCTTCGTGATGACCACGCCCGCTGCGTGGGTCGAGGCGTGACGCGGCATGCCCTCGAGCGAACGCGCGGTGTCAATCAGGCGCTTCACGCGCTCGTCCTGCTCGTAGCGCTCGCGCAGCTCCTTGGACAGGCGCAGCGCGTCGTCCAGCGTGATGTGCAGCGCGCTCGGCACCAGCTTGGCAATCACGTCGCATTCGGCATAGGTCATGTTCAGCGCGCGCCCCACGTCGCGTATGACGCCGCGCGCCGCCATCGTGCCGAAGGTGACAATCTGCGCAACATGGTCGTCGCCGTACTTGCCCCGCACATAGTCCACCACCTCGCCGCGGCGGGTGTCGCCAAAGTCCATGTCGATATCCGGCATGGACACACGCTCGGGGTTCAGGAAGCGCTCGAAATAGAGCGCATACTGCATCGGGTCAATGTCCGTGATGTGCAGGCAGTAGGACACCATGCTGCCCGCGGCGCTGCCGCGCCCGGGACCGACGGGGATACCGACGCTCTTGGCATAGCGCACGAAATCGGACACGATGAGAAAATAGTCCGTAAAGCCCATTTTCTCAATCATGTTCTGCTCGTACTCCAGCTGGCTGCGGTACGCCGGCGTGCCCGCGCCGTAGCGCTCGGCATAGCCCTCGTCGCAGAGCTTTTTCAGATAGGAAAAGCTGTCGTAGCCCGGCGGGAGCTTGAATTCCGGCAGGTGGTATTTGCCGAAGGTGAAGGTCACGTTGCAGCGCTCGGCTATTTTGCCCGTGTTCTCAACGGCGTCCGGATAATCGGGAAACAGCGCCGCCATCTCCTCTGTGGAGCGCAGGTAGAAGTTGCGCGGCTCGTAGCGCATGCGGTTCTCGTCGTCCACGGTCTTGCCGGTCTGGATGCACAGCAGCACGTCGTGCGCCTCCGCGTCCTCGCGGCGCAGATAGTGGGCGTCGTTGGTTACGACCAGCGGCAACCCCGTCTCCTCATGCAGCCGGAGGATACCGCGGTTGACGCCCACCTGGTCGCGGATGCCGTGGTCCTGCAGCTCCAGATAGAAATGCTCAGGTCCGAATATCTCGGATAGTGTCAAGGCATATTCCTTTGCACCATCGTAATTTCCAGCTTTGAGCCTGCGCGGTATCTCACCGGCAAGGCAGGCGGAAAGGGCAATCAGCCCCTCGTGGTGCTCGCGCAAAAGGTCCAGGTCGATGCGCGGCTTGATGTAAAAGCCCTCGATGTGCGCCATCGAGACCATGTAGCTCAAGTTGCGATAGCCCGTCTCGTTCTCGCACAGCAGCACCAGATGGCGCGCCTCGGCGTCGAACTCGTGCATCTTGTCAAAGCGCGTGCGCGGGGCAACGTACACCTCGCAGCCGATGATTGGCTTGACGCCCTCCGCCATGCAGGCGCGGTAAAAGTCAATCACGCCGTACATGACGCCGTGGTCGGTGATTGCGCAGGCGGTCTGCCCCATGGACTTCACCAGCTTGGGCAGGTCCCGGATGCGGCAGGCCCCGTCGAGGAGGCTGTATTCGGTATGGACGTGGAGATGGGCAAAGGACATGTTACCTGTCTTCCTTTTCGAGCATTTCCTCGACAAGCTCGGTCGCCGTGGCAATCATCACGCCGCAGTGATTCGTGATGCCCATGGCACGGACCGCCTCGCTCGCCTCTTCCTTTTCGTTTTTCAGCAGTTCGCGGCAACGCACAGCGCCGAACTGCTGCGTAAAGCGCTGCTGCACCTCCCGCGCACGCGCGGCGGCCTTGCGCTTGGACGGCACGGGCTGGCTCATGTCGCCGCCGGCCATGAGGTCCAGCGCAAGGATTGCACCGGTGATTGCGCCGCACAGCTCGCCCGTGCCGGCGCCGCTGCCAAAGCCCGCGCCGAGGCGCAGCGCCGTTTCCTCCGGGATGTCCAGGCGGTCCGCAAACGCCGCCAGCACGCTCTGGCAGCAGTTGTAGCCTTTGTCATGGTATTGCTGGGATGCTTCGATTCGATTCATGGTGTTCGTCTACTCCTTTGCAAGTTGCATCAGTTTTCTCATGCGATGGTTCAGGCAGGACTTGGTGAGCGGCGGGTCGAAGGTCTGCGCCAGCTCGCTGAGCGTCAGCTCCGGCTGCAGCAAGCGCGCAACCGCCACCTCCTGCAGCTTGGGTGTAAGCGTTTTCAGCACGCCCGATTCGGTCAGCCGCGTGAGTGCATCCACCTGCGAGACGGACGCGGCGACCGCCTTCTCCACATTACCGGAATCGCAGTTCACGCGGCGGTTGACGGTGTTGCGCATGGACTTTTCAATCTTCGCCGCCATCAGCGCCGTTGCGGCGACGGGCGCGCCAAGCAGCGTGAGCAGGTCCCCAATGGTCTCGCTCTGCTTGAAATAGGTCACGGTACTGCCGCCGCGGCTGACGTTCTTCGCCTCAAAGCCCATGTCCCGCAGCAGCGCCTGCGCCTCACGCGCCGCCTGCAGATGCGCGGTGGAAAATTCAAGGTGGTAGCGCTTGTGCGGGTCGGTCACGCTGCCGCCGGCAAGAAACGCCCCGCGCAGGAACGCACAGCGGCAGTGCTCCTCCTCCAGCAGCGCATAGTTGACGTGCAGGGCAAAGTGCTGCCCCATGTCATAGCCCAGCGTCTGCCACACCCGCGCGAGCTTGTCTGTGTCGGTAAGCCGGAACACCGACTTTCCCGCCCCGTTCTCCTCCGGCAGCACGTCAAAGCGCAATCCGAAGGCCTTCTGGAACAGCTTGGGCAGCCGCCGGGCAAAATCCGGGCTCTCGGTGACGATGCGCGCCTCGCTGGCGGTGAAGCCGCCCGCATAGAGCAGCACGCCGCAACTCTCCGCCACGGCGCAGCACCTGCGCTGGAGCGGCGTTTTGCACAGTTCCCTTTTGACCTCTCCGGCAAACGACACGCCCTCACCTGCTTTCAGCTGTGTGTATAGTCTCTTCTGGTCATATCCCTGTGGTTTTCGCTGACGGGATAGTTCATGCGGGCGATGCGCTGCGCCAGCTCGCGCGTGATGGCAACGCTGCGGTGCCGCCCGCCGGTGCAGCCGATGGCGATGACAAGCTGCGTCTTCCCCTCCTCGGCATAGCGCGGGAGCAGAAAGCGGAGCATCTCCTCCAGCTTTTCCATAAACTCCTGCGTCTGCGCAAAGGAGAACACGTAATCCCGCACCGGCGCGTCCAGCCCCGTCTGCTGTCTCATATCCTCAATATAGAACGGGTTCGGCATAAAGCGCACGTCGAAGACGAGGTCCGCCTCCGCGGGGATGCCGTGCTTATAGCCGAAGGAGCATACGGTGACGTTGAGCTTACGCTCCTTCGTCTTGTCGCCAAAGAGCACGAACAGCTCGCTGCTGAGCTTTGAGGCGGGCATCTGCGTGGTGTCGATGACAAAATCGGCATTCTCGCGCAGCCCTTGCAAAAGCTCCACCTCGCGCGCCGCCGCCTCCTCGATGGTCTCTCCCACCTGCATGAGCGGATGCGCGCGCCGCGTTTCCTTATAGCGGCGGACGATGGTGTCCCGGTCCGCGCCGAGAAACAGCAGCTGCGTCTTCACGCCCATCCGGCGCAGGCGGTCGATGGTCTCATTGATGGCGGGAAAGCCCTCGCTGCCGGCGCGGATGTCGCTCACCAGCGCGACGCGGTCGAAGCGCTCTCCGCTGCCGGCGCAGAAGCCCGCGAACTGATAAATCATTTTTGCGGGGATATTGTCCACGGTGTAGTACCCGAAGTCCTCCAGATACTTCGCCGCACGGCTCTTGCCCGCACCCGAGAGTCCCGTGATAATCAGCAGTTCCATGTGTTCTTCACCTCCGCCGTATGATTCTGACCTCCGGCTCCAGCGTCACGCCCGTGGCGTTAAAGACCGTGTTCTGTATGTGCTCCAGCAGAGCAAGCACGTCCGCGCAGGTCGCCCCGCCGCGGTTGATGACAAAGCCCGCGTGCTTGGTCGAGACCTCCGCATCGCCGACGTGCGCGCCCTTGAGTCCGCAGTCCTCAATGAGCCGCCCGGCAAACCGCCCCGGCGGACGCTTGAAGGTGCTGCCCGCGCTGGGGTACTCCAGCGGCTGCGAGGCCTTGCGCCGCGCCATCAGCTCGTCCATGCGCGCGCGGATGGCGTCCCTGTCGCCGCGCTTGAGCACAAGCGCGGCGCGCAGCACCACGGCGTCGCTCTGCTCGGTGAAGATGCTATGGCGGTAGGAGAGCTGCAGCTCCTCCCTGCGCAGCGTGCGCACGCCGTCGGGGAACAGCGCCGTCACCTCCGTGAGCACGTCGGCAAGCGTGCCGTCGTAGGCGCCCGCGTTCATCACCACGCCGCCGCCAAGGCTGCCGGGAATGCCGTGGGCAAACTCCAGCCCTGTCAGCCCCGCCTGCCATGCCTGCGTGGCAAGACGCGCAAGCGACACGCCCGCGTCCGCCTGCAGCATGTCCCCCTCGCAGCGGACGGCTTTCATCTCCGGCGTTGCGATGACGAGCGCGTCCAGCCCCTCGTCGGGAAAGAGCAGGTTCGTCCCGTTGCCGATGATGACCGTCCGCACGCCCAAAGCGCGCGCAAAGCCGTCCAGCACGATGAGCTCCTCCGCCGTTTTGGGCAGCGCCATGCGCGCCGCGCCGCCGCCGATGCGAAACGAGCAGTGCCTGGCAAGCGGCTCGTCCCGCAGCCAGGTCAGCTCCGGCAGATACGCCTCAACCTTTTGGTCCAGCGCCGTTTTCCAACCCATTGGCATTGCTCCTCACTCACTTGGAATTCTTGTCGACCTGGCGGTCGATTTTCTCGACGAACATCTGCGCGGAGTTGAAGCCGTATTTCTTCTGGCGGTTGTTCATCGCCGCGATCTCCGCAATGCCCGCAAGGTTCCGCCCCGCGCGCACGGGAATCGTCACACAGGGCACGGACACGTCGAGAATCTGCATATAGTCGTCGTCAAGGCCGAGCCGGTCGTACACATAGCCGTCCGTCCACTCCTCGAACTTGATGATCAGGTCAATCTGCGTGCTCTCCTGCACCGCGCCCATACCGAAGATTTTCGGGATGTCGATGACGCCGACGCCGCGGACCTCAAGATAGTCGCGAATCAGCTCCGGCGCGGAGCCGATGAGCGAGCTGCCGATGCGGCGAATCTCCACCGCGTCGTCCGCCACCAGACGGTGCCCGCGCTTGATGAGCTCGATGGCGGTCTCGCTCTTGCCGATGCCCGAGTCGCCCATGATGATGACGCCCTCGCCATACACATCGAGCAGGACGCCATGGCGCGTAATCATCGGCGCAAGCTCGTGGTTGAGGTAGTCGATGGCAAGGGAGGTGAATTCCACCGCGGTCTGCTTCGTGCGCAGCAGCGTGCGCCCGTAGTGCTGCGCCATCTCCTCGCACTCGGGAAACACGTCCAGATTGCGGGAGATGATGAACGCGGGAATCTCATAGCTCAGCAGGGCGGAAAAGCGGTTGCGGCGCTCCTCCGAGGAGAAGCCGAGCAGATACTCCATTTCCGACTTGCCGATAATCTGCAGGCGCTCGGGGTCAAAGTAGTCGAAAAACCCCGCAAACTGCAGCCCCGGGCGGTTGACGTCGGTGACGGTCAGCGCCCGTGTCGCATAGTCCGTCCCTTT
Organism: Oscillospiraceae bacterium; assembly: GCA_024698225.1. GTDB lineage: Bacteria > Bacillota > Clostridia > Oscillospirales > Oscillospiraceae > Hominicoprocola. The sequence continues at coordinate 7,712 of JAILRK010000279.1, forward strand.
GCAGATGACCTCCAGCTGGAACCTGTCCACCAAATCCTTCACGGTAACGCTTCGATTTCTGCCCATGACCTTCTCCTCCGATTCTCTTTGTTGTCGTTCCATTCTGATTATTATACATGTCTTTGTCCTGTTTTACAAGCACCGGGGCGGTTTTTCATCCGCCGGACGGCATAAAAAATTTTTCTATTTTTTTTGAAATGATGCTTGCATTTTGCGTAAACCTCTGTTATGATAGCTAATGCTTGTTCAAGGAAACTTGACGACACGATTTGACTACAGCAAGGAGGTGCAACGGATGGCAAAGTGCGAATTTTGCGACAAGGGCGTGACCTTCGGCATCAAGGTCTCCCACTCCCACCGTCGTTCCAACCGTGCGTGGAAGCCCAATGTCAAGCGCGTAAAAGCAATCGTTGACGGTACGCCCCGCCATGTGTACGTTTGTACCCGCTGTCTGCGCTCGGGCAAAGTAACCCGCGCGATTTGAGGCCAAAAAAGAGGACTGCACACGCGGTTCTCTTTTTTTGTCCGCGATGCAGTGCACCCCGCGCCCTTCGGCGCGGGGTGTTTTCGTTCTATTTGCGCGTCTGCGCAGGAAGCGCCGTCTCATCCGGCGTGACGTAGGTCGTGCGGCAGGTCTCGTAAATCACGAAGCCAGGGCGCGCGCCCGCCGGTTTTTTGACGAACTTCACCGGCGTATAGTCCACCGGCACGTTGGCGCTCTCCCGCGCCTGCGAGTAGTACGCCGCCAGCATGGCCGCCTGCGCAAGGCTCTGCTCGTCCGGCACGTCACCGCCGGTGCAGAGGATCACATGCGAGCCGTGGAGCTTCTGCACGTGGAACCAGAGGTCCCGCTTGTCCGCCTTTTTCAGCGTCAGCTGGTCGTTCTGCGTGTTGCTGCGCCCGACCAGAATACGCAGTCCCGCATCGGAGCGGTACTCCCGCGGGGCGGACAGGCTGCGCCTGCGCTCCTTCTTCTCCTTGCTGCGGCGCAGATAGCCCGTCTCCTCCAGCTCCTGGCGAATCTCGGCAAACTCCTGCTCCGTCTCCGCCTGGCGAAGCTCCTGCAGGACGCTCTCCAGATACGCCCGCTCGTTCTCCGCCCTGGCAATCTGCTCGCGCAGGTGCACCTCCGCGCTCTTCGCCTTGTTGTAGCGCTTGTAGTAGCGCGCGGCGTTCTGCTGCGGCGTGAGCAGCGGGTCAAGCGCAATGGTGAGCTGCGGCTGCCCCTCCTCATAGTAGTTCTCGGCAAGCAGCGTGGCGGCACCGCGCGTCATGCGGTAGAGGTTCGCCGTAATCAGGTCGCCGCAGAGGCGCAGTCTGTCGCGGTCCTGGGTGGCGGCGTACTCGCGCCGCAGCGTCTCCGCCTTGCGCAGCATGCGGTCACGCGCGACGGTCGCGGCGTGGCTGAGCTCCCTGCCGCGCCGCGCGGAGAGCTCCTGCCGCTCGCGCAGACCGTAAAACTCATCGAGCAGGACCGAGAAGGTCTCCCGCGTCTCCACGGCGGTCTCCGCGCCGTACTGCGTAATCGGAAGATAGGTGAACTCCACCGGTCTGCCGCCGCGCAGCAGCATCGTCGGCGTATAATTCCCGTTTTCCAGCCGTTCCGCAAGGGCTTTCACTTCACGGTAAAGCGCCGCGCGCCCCACCGCGTCCAGCATGCCGAAGCGCAGGTCCGTCGCGCCTGCGGCGCGCTGCACCAGCTCGCGTGCCACCAGCGGCGACACGCCGGTCAGGTGCTCGACGAGCCAGCGGTCCACGGGCTCCTCGTCCTCCCCGCCGCGCTCCAGCAACGCAAGCGCCGCCTCCGTCTGCGTCAGAAGCGAGAGGCGGTCCAGCGGCGTCGGCAGGTGGTAGAACAATCCGGGCAGGAGCGCACGCTCGCTGCTCGGCTCGAAGGCCACGCGGCGCAGGCAGTCGAGAATGCGGCCCTCCGCGTCAAGCAGAATCAGATTGGCGCGGCGGCCCATCGCCTCAAGGATGAGCGTGCGCCGCCCCGTCTCGCCCAGCTCGTCCGTCACGCGCAGCTCCAGCCGGACCAGGCGCTCCAGGTCCGGCTGCTCCACCGCCTCGATGCGCGCGCCGACGAGGTGCTTGCGCAGCAGCATGCAGAACATCGGCGGCTGCGCCGGGTTCTCGCGCGTCTCCCGTGTGAACTGAATGCGCGGCTGGTTGGGATTGGCGCTGAGCAGCACACGGTCATGCCCGCGCAGGCTCAGGATAATCTGGTCGCGGCTGGGCTGCTGCACCTTGTCGATGCGCGCCCCGACCAGCTCCGCCGCCAGCTCACCCACCAGAGCGTGCAGACAAATGGCGTCAAGTGACATCGTATCCCTCCATCATCACTGCAAACAGCGCGTTGATGCGTTCTTTCTCTCCCTTGAGATAGAGCCAGCCGAACAGCGCCTCCAGCGCCGTCGCCTTCTGATAGGTCGCGCGGTCGGCGCTGTGCGGAATCGTGTGTACGTTGGCGTTGCGCCCACGGCGAAACACGTCCAGCTCCTCCTCGCGCAGCAGCGGCAGCAGCCGCTCGGACAGCTCCGCCTGCTTCGCCGCGCACACCAGCGCCACGGTCGCGCGGTGCAGCGTGCGCCCGGTCGCCTTTCCGTGAACGCAGAGCCAGGTGCGCACCAGCAGCTCATACACCGCGTCGCCGAGATGCGCCAGCGCAATGCTGCTGATGGCGTGAATCTGGTCCTCCGGCATTCTCACAGAAAAATAATCGTTCATGTGCGTCTCCGTTCTCCGCCGAACTCCGACGGCATGAAAAAGCCCGAAACCTGACGGTTTCGGGCCTCTGTTCCGATGGTGGAGATTAGCGGGATCGAACCGCTGACCTCTTGACTGCCAGTCAAGCGCTCTCCCAGCTGAGCTAAACCCCCGAATCGCTCGGAACAAATGAGAGTATAGCACCGAAGCGCGTGACTGTCAAGCATTATTTTTTGGTTTTCAGCGTGCGGAGCACATTTTTTTGCTCCTCCGTCACGCGGAAGCTCTCCAGCGCCTTGCGGATGGTCTTCTCATGCGTCCACGCGTCCAGCCGACGCTGCGTCAGATACGGCAGCGCTGCGTCCCACTGCTTCGCAAGGGCCGTTGCAAAGTACCACGCACGCATCATGTTCACGTAATACGCTTCGCTCTGCACGGCGGCGACCCATTCGAGGCAGTGCGGCGCAAACTCCTCATCGAGATAGTGCTGCAGCAGCATGCCGATGCCGAAGCGGACGGTGTATGGCTGCTCTGCGGCGAGCCAGCGCGCAATCGGCTCCGTCAGCGCGGCGCGGTGGCTGCGGAACACGCGGGGCGAAAGCTGGTCGCAGGTCGCCCAGTTGTCCACGAAGGGCAAGAAGCGCTCCACTGCGGCAAGTGTTTCGGCGTAGTCCTTCCCCGCCGCAATCAGAAAGGCATGGAGCTGGTTCTCGTCAAAATAGCGGTGCGGCAGCGCGGCGAGGAAGTCCTCCGTGCCGCCGCGTTGAAGCAGCTCCTTCGCATACTGCCGCAGGGCGGGCGTGCGCACGCCGATGATGCGCTCGGGCGGCACCGTCGGCAGCAGTCTTGCCTGAAACGTCCGATAGTCCGTGTCCTGCAGCGCAAAGAGCCGCTGCCGAATGTCCTGCACGCGCTCCTCCCCCATTACAGCAGGCTCAGTTGCGCGTCGCCGCCCTCGGCGTCCGGCGCCTTCTCCTCGAGCAGGGCGAGGAACTCCGCCTCGCTGAGCACGGGGACGCCCAGCGCCTGCGCCTTGGTCAGCTTACTGCCCGCCGCCTCGCCGGCGACAACGTAGCTCGTCTTTTTCGACACCGAGCCGCTTGCCTTGCCGCCGCGGGAGCGAATCAGCTCCTCCGCCTCATCGCGCCTGAGGCGCGTGAGCGTACCGGTGAGCACGAAGGTCTTGCCGCGAAAGCGCTCGTCCACGGGGCGTTCGAGGCACTCCATGTTGACGCCCGCCTCACGGAAGCGGCGGATGAGGTCCTGCGACTGCGGGCTGTCCAGCCACGCGCGCAGAAAGCGCGCGGTAATCTCCCCCACGTCGTCAATCTGCGTCAGCTCCTCCACGGTGGCGCGCTCCAGGGCGTCAAAGCTGCCGAAGTGCTGCGAAAGCGTCCGCGCCGCCTTCGCGCCAATCTGGCGAATGCCGAGCCCGCAGATGAGGCGGGACAGGTCGTTGTGCTTGGAGCGTTCAATCGCGTTGACCGCGTTCTGCGCGGACTTCATGCCCATGCGCTCCAACTGCGCAAGCTCCTCCACGCTGAGTCGGTAGAGGTCGGCAGCCGTCTGCACCAGTCCGGCGTCCACCAACTGCCGCAGCACCGCGGGACCGACGCCGTCGATGTCCATCGCCTCGCGGGAGGTGAAGTGCTCCAGATAGCGCAGCAGCTGCGCCGGACACTCCGCGCCCGTGCAGCGCATGGCGACGCCGTCCTCGTCGCGCTCGACCCGCGCCCCGCACACGGGACAGCGCTCGGGCAGGCGGTATGGCTTGAGCCCCTCGGGGCGCCGGTCCAGGTCCACGCGCACAATCTCCGGGATAATCTCCCCCGCCTTCTGCACGATGACCGTATCGCCGATGCGGATGTCCTTTTCGGTGATGAAATCCTGGTTGTGCAGCGTCGCGTTCGTCACGGTCGTGCCCGCAAGTCGCACCGGCTCCACCACCGCCTTCGGCGTCAGCACGCCCGTGCGCCCCACCTGCACCACGATGTCCAGCAGCTTGCTGGGCTTCTGCTCCGGCGGGTACTTGTAGGCAATTGCCCAGCGCGGCACCTTTGCCGTACTTCCAAGAATCATGCGGTCTGACAAGCTGTTCAGCTTTACAACTGCGCCGTCCATATCAAAGGGCAACGCCGCGCGCTCGTCGTTCAGGCGGACAATCTCCGCGTTCACCGCGTCCAGGTCCGCGGTGCGCAGATACGGAATGGTCGGGAAGCCCTGGGATTTCATATAGTCCAGCGTGTCCGTGTGGCAGGAGAACTCCCTGCCCTCGGCAAGCTGGAGGTTGAAGATGACGACGTCCAGCCGACGCTGTGCCGCAATCTTCGGGTCCTGCTGGCGCAGCGAGCCCGCCGCCGCGTTGCGCGGGTTGGCAAACAACGGCTCGCCCGTCACCTCCCGCTCCGCATTGAGCTGCGCAAAGGTGGTCTTCGCCATGTAGACCTCCCCGCGCACAATCAGGCGGGGCAGCTTCTCCGGCAGGGTCATGGGCAGCGAGCGGATGGTGCGGATGTTCTCCGTCACGTCCTCGCCCGTGCGCCCGTCGCCGCGGGTCGCGCCGCGCACAAAGCGCCCGTCGCGGTACTCGATGGCGACAGACAGACCGTCCACCTTCGGCTCGACGCTGTACTCCGCGGCGGAGAGCTGCTCGCAGACGCGGCGGTGGAACTCCTCCACCTCTTCGGAATTGAACACGTCCTGCAGGCTCTCAAGCGGGACGGCGTGCTCCACCGGCGCAAAGCTGTTGGACGCCGTCCCGCCGACGTGCTGCGTCGGCGAGTCCGGCGTAATCTCCTCCGGGTGCGCCGCCTCCAGGTCCTCCAGCTCGCGCAGCAGACGGTCGTATTCATAGTCCGACATGACCGGTGCGTCCATGTCATAGTAGAGCTTGCTGTTGTACTCCAGAATCTCCCGCAGCTCCCGAATGCGCGCTTGGTAATCCATGTCCAACCTCCGTTTCTCAGTCCGGCAGCGCGTTGACCATCCGCTTGAATGCCCTGCCGCGCTCCATGAAGTTCGCAAACTGGTCAAACGCCGCACAGGCAGGCGAGAGCGTCACGATGTCCCCCGTCCCGGCGCGCGCCGCCGCAATGTCCACGGCGTCCTGCAATGTGGCGGCGTCCACCATCTCCGGCGCGCCGTGGTAGCCCTCGTAGCCCGTCACCGCGGCGCGGATGGCGTCCGCCGTCGCCCCGCAGAGAATCAAAAGCGAGACATGCGCGACGATTTCAGGCGCAAGCGGCGTAAAGGGTATATGCTTGTCATACCCGCCCGCAATCAGAATCACCTTGTGGTCAAACGAGCGCAGCCCGGCAATGGTGCGCGTGGGGCTGGAGGCGATGGAGTCGTTGTACCACTTCACGCCGCGCCGCTCGCGCACAAGCTCGATGCGATGCTCCACGCCGTTGAAGCTGCGCGCCACGGCACGGACGGTCTCGTCGCGCACAAGGCCGTCCACGGCGGCGATGGCAGCGCAGTAGTTCTCCACGTTGTGCTGCCCGGGGATGCGGATTTCGTCGGTCCGCAGCACGCTGCGCTCCGTGCCGTCCCTGCGCGCGATGATGACGCCGTCGCGCACGAACACGCCGTCCGCCACCTCGTCGCGGCGGCTGAACAGGCGCACGTGCGCACGCGCCTTTGCCGAGAGCGCACGCGTGACCTCGTTGTCAAGGTTGAAGATGGCGGTGTCCTCTGCGCGCTGGTGCAGGAAGACGTTCTCCTTCGCGGCGACGTACTCCGCCATGTCCCGGTGCACGTCGAGGTGGTTCGGGGCGAGGTTGGTCATCACCGCAATCTGCGGCGAGCGCGTCATGTCGAGCAGTTGGAAGGAGGAAAGCTCGACCACGGCATAGTCCTCCGGCGCAATCTGCGCCGCCTCCGAGAGCAGCGGATGCCCGAGGTTGCCCCCCAGCCAGACGCGCTTGCCCTCCGCCTTGAGCAGTTCGGCGATGACGGTGGTGGTGGTGGTCTTCCCGTCGCTGCCGGTGACGGCGATGATGGGACAGGGACAGACCTCAAAGAAGACCTGCATCTCCGAGGTGATGACGCTGCCCCGCGCACGCGCGGCGCACAGCGCCGGTACGTCCGGACGCATGCCCGGCGTGCGGAACACCACGTCGGCGTTGAGGTTGTCCAGATAGTCCTCGCCCAGGTGCAGCACCGCGCCCAGCGCCTCCAGACGTTCAGCCGTCGCGCCCAGCGCGGCGCGCGTCTTTTTATCGCAGGCGACGACGTTCACGCCGCCCTTGCACAGCAGTTCAATGAGCGGCGTGTTGCTCACGCCGATGCCCAGCACCGCGGCGGTTTTTCCCCGCAGCGAGGACAGATAGGTTTCTATGTTCAAAACAAGTTCCCCTCGTATCATTAGATTCAGCGTTTTTCCGGGACGGCGTCCCTGCGCACCAGTATAGCGCAAACACGGGCAAAATACAATTCTTTTTGCCTTGACAGCCCACGCCCAATGGGCTAAAATAGCCACTGCGAGTAAAACAGGCGGTCGCGCGGACGGAGCGAAAGGTCCGTCCGTGAGGAAAGTCCGGGCTCCACAGGGCAAGGATAACGGGTAACGCCCGCCGAGAGCGATCTCAGGAAAAGTGCAACAGAAATAGACTACCCCGCTTGTCGGGGAAAAGGTGGAAAGGTGCGGTAAGAGCGCACCCGACGGCGCGGAAGTGTCCGTCGCTGTAAACTCTATCCGGAGCAACACCGGTATGGGAGCGGAAAGTCTTCTAGCCGGGGCTTTCAAAGTCGGCCCGACTGCTCCCGAGGTGGCTGGACCGCCGCGGCAACGCGGCGGCAAGATAGATGACTGCCAGATACAGAACCCGGCTTACAGTTTTGCTCGTACCACCGCAACACCCCCACAGCGCGTGCGCTGCGGGGGTGTTGTTCGTAGTGAGCATCCTGCGCTCAGTCCTGCTCCCAGTTGTGCCAGACGTTCTGCACGTCCTCGTTGTCCTCCAGGAAGTCGATGAGCTTTTCCATGTTCTTGACGTCATCCTCGGTCTGCAATGTGACGTAATTCTGCGGCACCATGCTGATTTCCGCGCTGACAAAGACGTAGCCCTTGTCCTCCAGCGCCTTGACCACATCGGGGAAGGCGTCGGGGTCAGTGGTAATCTCAAACACGGGACCGTCCGCCTCAAAGTCCTCCGCGCCCGCCTCGAGCGCATCCTCCATGACGGTGTCCTCGTCATAGTCCTCGTCCTCGTTGTCGATGACAATGACGCCCTTGCGGTCGAAGGACCAACTCACGCAGCCCTGTGCGCCCAGGTTGCCGCCAAACTTGTCGAAGTAGTGGCGGACCTCCGGCGCGGTGCGCTGGCGGTTGTCGGTCAACGCCTCGACGATGACCGCGACGCCGCAGGGACCGTAGCCCTCGTAGGTGACGGACTCGTAGTTGTCGGTGTTGCCGGAGCCAAGCGCCTTGTCGATGGTGCGCTTGATGTTGTCATTGGGCATATTCGCCGCCTTCGCCTTGGTGATGACGGTGGCAAGACGCGAGTTGTTGGCGGGGTCGCCGCTGCCGCCCTGCTTGACGGCGACGATAATCTCCTTGGCAATCTTGGTGAACGCCGCGCTGCGCTTCGCGTCCGCCGCGCCCTTGGTCTTTTGGATGTTATGCCATTTGGAATGTCCGGACATGTTGATTTCTCCTTACTTCATGAAATACTTTATGACGCTCTCGGCATGAGAGGTCGAACACACTGCTTCGAGCTGTGGGAAGCGCCCGCTCAGATACGCGCGGATTGCGGTGCAGACGGGGTTCTCCGTCTCAAAGTGCCCCGCGTCAATCAGGTTGATTCCGCTCGTATCCAGAAACTCGTGATACTTGACGTCGCTGGTCACAAAGGTGTCGCAGCCCAGTGCGCGCACCTGCTCCGCATAGTCCACACAGGCGCCGCCGCCCACGGCGACGCGGTGCACGCGCCGCTGTGCGTCACGATAGCGCAAGCCCTTACAACCCAATAATTGTACCACATCCTGCAGGAACTCTTCAAGCCCTTTTTCGCATTTTAGCGTGCCGATGCGCCCGATTTTTTCCTCGTTGAAGGTCTCGATTCCCTCCAGGCCGAGCAAACGCGCCAGAACGTCGTTCACGCCGCCCTCCGCCGCGTCCAGATTGGTGTGCATGCAGATGGCGCTGACGCCGTTTTGCAGCAGGCGCATCAGCACCCGCCCCTGCGCGTTGTCGTCCACGACGCTCTGCACCTCATGCCAGCGGCAGTTCATCACCGGATGGTGCGCGACAATCAGCTCCGCGCCGCGGCGGATGGCCTCCTCCGCCACCCACTCGGTCACGTCCAATGCGATGAGCACGCGGTGCACCTGCGCATCCGCACTGCCCACCAGCAGCCCCACGTTGTCCCAGCTCTCCGCCAGCTCCCGCGGCGCCCATTCGTACAGCGCCGTTTCAATCTCACGTACCGTTGGCATGCTCCCACTCCTTTACCGTTTCCCGCAGCGCCTGTGCGTCGCCCTCCAGCGAGGCAATCAGTGCGTCATCGGGTGTTTTTGCCTGCCGCAGCCCCGCCGCCGCGCGCGTGAGCTTGTCCGCGCGGTCGCGGGCGTAGTCCCCGTACAGCGGGTCCTGCCCAAGCCCTGCGCCGCACCAGGCCTCGGCGCGCGTCAGCGGCGCGCTCTGCCCCTGCTCGACCCGCAGCACGGCATAGATTGTGCCCTTGTCCCGCACCAGGCGTTCCGCCGTGATGCGCAGCCCATGCCCGACCAGCCAGCGCCGCAGCAGCTCCGCCTTGGTCATCGGCTGGAGCAGCAGCGTCACACCCTGCCAGTCCCACGCCGCATTCTGCAGAATCGTCACAATGGTCTCGCCGCCCATGCCCGCGATGACGACGGTATCCGCCTCATCGGCTCCGATGCCGTCCAGCCCGGCGCACAGGCGCAAATCAAGCGTCACGCCGTATGCCGCAGCGGTGCGGCGGGCGTGCGCAAGCGGCGCGGCGTTGATGTCCGAAGCAATGGCGCTCCGGATGCGCCCCTGACGCAGCAGATACACCGGCAGATACCCGTGGTCCGTGCCCACATCGGCAAGGCGCGCGCCGCCGGGCACGCAGTCGGCAATGCATTGTAAGCGCGGCTGCAGCCGCAGTTCTCTCTCGTTCATAAGCCTCCACAGGAAAGCAAAGCGCATACGGTGCTCCGTATGCGCCTTCCGTTTATTCCGCCGTCTGTCCGTCCTCGCCGAAGTCGCGGTTCGCCTCGTCGTTGACGATTTCAAGCAGCTTCTCCATCTGCGCCTCGCTCAGTCCGTGCACCATGCACGCCTCTTCCACGGTCTCGCCGCGGCTGGACGGGCAGCCCAGGCAATGCATGCCGATGGAAAAGAAAATCGGCGCAGTCTGCGGCGCAACATCGAGAATGCTGCCGATGACGGTGTCTTTTGTAATCTGTACCATGATAAATACCTCCGATTCAATCAGTTGTGCTATAGTATACCCTGTTCCCCTGCGGATTTCAACACACAATCTGCGGATTTGCCGATAAAAAAGAGCCTTCCAAAGCGGAAGGCCCTTTTTTACGAACTCTTTACTGACCGGCGCGCATCTTGGCGAAGCAGTCGCTGCAGTAGACCGGACGGTCGGTCTTCGGCTCGAACGGAACGCGAGCCTCGCCGCCGCAGTTGGCGCACACAGCGGTAAAATACTCGCGGGGACCGCGGGCAGCGTTCTTGCGCGCGTCACGGCAGGCCTTGCAGCGCTGCGGCTCATTCTGGAAGCCACGCTCCGCATAGAACTCCTGCTCACCGGCGGTGAATACGAACTCGTTGCCGCATTCCTTGCAGACTAAGGTCTTGTCTTCGTACATGTTTTTTGCCCTCTCTTTGATTTAAGAAAATATAACAAACAACTCCCGTTGTCCGTTATCACAGATTGATACACCGCATTCAGCGGTTGATGCGCTCGTCCGCATCAAGTTGCTGTGCCACCTTGCGCCGAACACGCTGCACGGCGTTGTCCACAGATTTGAGCGGTCTGCCAACAAGCGCTGCGATTTCCCGACAGGTCAGACCATCCAAGTAGTGCTCTAAGATCGTTTCCTCAAACTCGGACAACTGCCGTTTCGTACGCTCAAGCACGCTACGCACATAGTCCCGGTCCGCAATGAGCAGCTCGGGGTCCGCCGAAGCCATGTCGAACACGCCCGCGGTGTAGGAATTGCTGTCAAAGAAAGGGTGATCCAAAGAAACTGACTCGTTAAGTGGCGCATGTTTGCTGCGCATCGCCGCGCGAAGCGCGGAAAACAACTGGTTGCGGATGCAAACCTCCGCAAAGGTGTGAAAGGAAGCCGAGCTGTCCGGACGATAGTCACGAATGGCACGGATGAGCCCGAACATGCCCTCCTGGATAAGGTCCTCCCCGTCGCCGCCGGTCAAAAACAGCGGACGCGCACAGGCGCGGACCATCGCATAGTAACGCGCGGCAAGCGCAGCCTCGGCGTCATGGTCCCCCGCTCCGGCGCGGGCGCAGAGCGCTTCGTCGGAAAACGTATCGGCGGGAAACCGCTCCGCTTCATACTTTACTGCCATAACATATTATACCTATTTCCCTTTTCATTTGTCAAGAAAAACTGAAAGAATTTTGAAAAATTGCGCGTAATTTGAACGTCCAAAAGAGGTCAGAAGCGCAATTGCTCGCCGTTTTCAGACATTCCCGCAGGGATTGACAAGCCAAGGTGCTCATACGCCTTTCGCGTGACGCAGCGGCCGCGCGGCGTGCGCGTGAGAAAGCCGAGCTGCATGAGGTAGGGCTCGTACACGTCTTCCAGCGTCACCGCCTCTTCCCCAATGGTCGCCGCCAGCGTCTCCAGCCCCACGGGTCCGCCGCCATAGTTCTCGATGACCGCGTGGAGCATTCGCCGGTCGATGGGGTCCAGACCGAGATGGTCAATCTCCAGCGCACGCAGCGCCTCGTGGGCGACGGCGCGGGTGATGACGCCGTTTGCCCGCACCTCGGCAAAATCGCGCACGCGGCGGAGCATCCGGTTGGCAATGCGCGGCGTGCCGCGGGAGCGGCGGGCAATCTCCAGCGCGCCGTCCGGCTCGATGTCCACGCCGAGGATGGACGCCGAGCGCGTCACGATGCGGCACAGCTCCTCCGCCGTGTACAGCTCCAGACGCAGCGTGACGCCGAAGCGGTCCCGCAACGGTGCGGAGAGCTGACCGGAGCGCGTGGTCGCCCCGATGAGCGTAAAGTGCGGCAGGTCGAGGCGGATGGAATTCGCGCTCGGTCCCTTGCCGATGATGATGTCGATGGCGTAATCCTCCATGGCGGGATACAAAATCTCCTCCACGGCGCGGTTGAGACGGTGGATTTCATCGACAAAGAGAATGTCGTTTTCGGTGAGGTTGGTCAAAAGCGCCGCAAGGTCGCCCGCCTTCTCGATGGCGGGACCCGACGTGATGCGGATGTTGACGCCCATCTCCTGCGCGATGATGCCCGCAAGGGTGGTCTTGCCCAGTCCCGGGGGACCGTGCAGCAGCACGTGGTCGAGCGACTCGCCGCGCCGCTTCGCCGCCTCGATGAACACGGCAAGGTTGCCTTTGGCCTTCTCCTGCCCGATGTACTCGCGCAGGGTCTTTGGCCGCAGCGAGCCCTCCTGCGCATCCTCCTGCAAAAAGGTCTTCGCGACGATGGGCTCCTCGTAAATGTCGGTTCCGAAGTCAATGCTCATGTGTCCCTCACTTTACCATGCGCCGCAACGCCTGCCGCACGATTTCCTCCAGCGGCAGGGCGTCCACGTCGATGCCCTTCATTGCCGCGGCAACGTCTGCGTTGGAATACCCCAGCACCGAGAGCGCCTGCGCCGCCTCAACCGCCTTGCCGCCGGACAGCGGCGCCGCCGCTGTGGAGGACGCAAAGCCGCCGCTGAGCTGCTCCTTGGCGAGCTTGTCCTTCAGCTCCAGGATGATGCGCTGCGCAATCTTTTTGCCGACGCCCGGCGCCATGGTCAGCGTCTTTTCATCGCCGGTGATGACCGCCATCGCCAGCCCCTCCGGCGTCACGGCGGACAATAGTGCCAGCGCCGCCTTCGGACCCACGCCGGAGACGTTCAGCAGCTGGCGGAACGAGCCAAGCTCCCCCTGCGTGGCGAAGCCGTAGAGGTCGAACACGTCCTCCCCCACGTTGAGGTAGGTGTAAAGCCGCCCCCGCTTGCCCTTTTGCAGTTGTCCCAGCGTTGTATTCGTCGTTCTGCAGGCGTAGCCAACGCCGCCGCAGTCGATGACCGCGAGGTAGGGCTCCACATGCGCAACGATGCCGTCGAGATAGTAAAACATAGCCTGTGCTCCTAAATCGTCTGTTTGACCGCCGGATTCACCCGCGCGAGCAGTGAGGTCGCACTGCGGGCGTGGCACAGCGCCAGCGCCAGCGCATCCGCGGCGTCGTCCGGTCGCGGCACGGCGCTGAGCCTGAGCAGCCGGCGCGTCATGTCCATGACCTGGTGCTTATCCGCCTTGCCATAGCCCACCACCGCCTGCTTGACCTGGGAGGGCGTGTACTCATAGAGCGGGACGCCGCACTTCTCCGCGCTGTAGAGGATGACCCCGCGCCCGTGCGCCACTGCGATGCCGGTGGTGATGTTGTTGTTGAAAAACAACTCCTCCACGGCGATGACGTCGGGCCTGCACTGGGCGATGAGCGCCTCCATGTCGGTTCCTATCTGCAGCAGCCGGGTGGAAAGCGGCAGCCCGGCCGCGGTGGTGATGGCGCCGTAGTGCAGCATCCGCAGCTGTCCGCGCTCCGCCTCGACCAGCCCGAAGCCGATTGTGGCTACGCCCGGATCGATTCCCAGAATGCGCACGCCCTTCACCTCCCGCAATAACCGTTTTATTGTATCAGAAAACCGCGCAAAAGGCAATGCCATTTTCACGGCATCCTGCCGGGTGAAAAAAGACCGTCTCCCTGCCGCGGGAAACGGTCTTTTATGCTCTGGGGTGAGAGCGCCGATAAACGTCCTTGAGCTGCTGCTTGACGACGTGGGTATAAATCTGCGTGGACGAGATGTCCGCGTGACCCAGCATCTCCTGAATGGAGTGGAGGTCCGCGCCGTTTTCCAACAGATGCACCGCAAAGGAGTGGCGCAGCGTGTGCGGCGTGATTTCCTTGTTAATCTGGGCGGTCTCCTGATAGTGCTTGACCAACTTCCAAAAGCCCTGGCGGCTCATGCGCTCGCCGTTCATGTTGACGAACAGCGCCGTCTCCTCCGGGTCGGCGATAATCTGCGGCCGGATTTCCTTGATGTAGACCGACAGCGCCTTCACCGCGGCGGGATACAGCGGAATGATGCGCTCGCGCCCCTTGCCGCTGGCGCGGATGAAGCCCGCGCTCAGACTGACGCTGTCCACGTCAAGGGCAATGAGCTCGGACACGCGGATGCCCGTGGCATACAGCAGCTCAAGCATGGCGTGGTCGCGGTAGCCCTTGGGGTCCACGCACTGCGGCTGCTCGAGGAAAAGCTCGACCTCACGGCTGGTGAGAAAGTCGGGGAACTTGCGCTCGACCTTGCGGGTGGCAATGCCCTTGGCGGGGTTCTCCGTCACCTTGCCCTGCCCCTGCAGGAAGAGATAAAACGACTTGAGCGAGGCGATGGACCGCGTCACGGTGGCGGCGGAGCGCCCTTTGCCGCTCATCCATGCCACATACGCCGAAACGTCGTCCTGCTCCACCTCGCACAGCGGGCAGCCGCGATGCTCCGAAAGCCAGGCGGCAAACTGGTTGAGGTCCCGCATGTAGGAGCTGAGGGTGTTTTGAGAAGCGTGCTTCTCCAGTTCCAGATAGGCACGATACTGCATCAGATTTTCGTCCAAACCGACACCCTCCTCTCCGGGCAGTCACAGCCGCGCGCACAAACAAGAAAAATCCGCCCCCCTGTCCGACATGTCAAGCCGACAGAGCGGCAGCGCAGGCGCAAAACCGTTCTTGTACATAATAGAACTTTTGCAATAATTTCGCAAGTGAAATCGCCGAATTTTTCCAGATTTGTTAATTATGTTAAAATGTTATGTTAACTGCGTTATGTTAACTATGTAAATTCAGATAATTTGTGTCAAAGGGCAAACAAGATGTAGTGTGCCCATTTCTCAGCGCTTCCAATATTTGGAAATCAGCCCGCAGGCCCGCACCGAAGCCGCGGCAGGGCGGTTCTTCCCTGCTTCCGGCAAAGTTTGTGCAACCTGCGAATTGACGGTTTTGTACCGCGCACCCCTTATGTCACCTTCCGAATCTCCGTTTTGTCCGCCCTGTGCACGCTCCGGCGCCGAACCCGGCGCCGACGCCGCGGCACAAAAAAAGAACAGCCGCATAACGGCTGTTCCTTCGCTCGGTATCGGTTTTGCTGCGGCGCTGCGCCAACGGCGGGTATTACTTGCTCTCGTCGTCCGTCGCGCTGCTCTCGTCGGCGGCAGGCTTCTCTTCCTTGGCCTTTTTGCCAAACAGGCCGCCGCTCTTCTGCTGCGCCGCCTGCGCCGCCTCCATGGACTCGGTGGACTGCACGCCCCACTTGGCAATCTCGATGCGCACGCGGTCCTCGCTGGTCTCGAAGACGAGGGAATCGTCCGTGACCTGCACGACCCTGCCCTTCATGCCGCCGATGGTGGTGATGCGCTCGCCCTTTTTGATGCTGTTGCGCATCTCCTCGGCTTTCTTCTTGCGGTTGTTCTCCGGACGGATGAGCATGAAGTAGAAGACCGCAATCATGACAACAATCATCAGTAAGCTGCTGGTATCCATAGTCGCTGTGTTTCCTTTCTCATTTATTCCGTATCCGCTCCGCTCGGTACGGAGCGATTACAACAGTCGAATTGTATTATAGCGAATGCCGCCGCGTTTCGCAAGCCCCAATTTTCACGCCGCCGCATTCACGCACGCGCGTCCAGCCTGCCGCTGTAGCGCGCGCGGAACGACGCAAACGTGCCGTCATCCAGCGCGGTGCG
Organism: Oscillospiraceae bacterium; assembly: GCA_024698225.1. Classification (GTDB taxonomy): domain Bacteria; phylum Bacillota; class Clostridia; order Oscillospirales; family Oscillospiraceae; genus Hominicoprocola. Next base: position 23,370 of record JAILRK010000279.1, read on the forward strand.
GATGCGCTCGGTCAGCTTGTTGTAGAAGTAGAGGTTGTGCATCACCGAAAGCCGCAGCGCCAGCGTCTCCTCCGCCTTGAACAGGTGGCGCAGATACGCCCGGGAGAAGTTGCGGCACACGGGACAGTCGCATTCCTCGTCGATGGGCCGCTCGTCGAGCCTGTGCTTCTCGTTTTTGAGGTTGATTGTCCCCGACCAGGTGAACAGCTTGCCGTGGCGCGCGTTCCGCGCGGGCATGACGCAGTCGAAAAAGTCCACGCCGCGCGCCACGCCCTCGATGATGTTGCTCGGCGTGCCGACGCCCATCAGATAGCGCGGCTTGTCCTTTGGCATGTACGGCTCCACCGCGTCGATGATATCGTACATCACCTGCGTGGGCTCGCCCACGGCAAGCCCGCCGATGGCGTAGCCGTCGCAGTCCAGCTTCGCAATCTCCTGCATGTGCCAGATGCGCAGGTCCGCATAGGTTGCGCCCTGGTTGATGCCGAAGAGCATCTGCCCCGGATTGACCGTGTCCGGCAGGGCGTTGAGCCGCTCGTGCTCCGCCTTGCAGCGGTGCAGCCAGCGCAGCGTGCGCTCGCAGGACGCCTTGGCATAGTCATAGGCGGCGGGATTCTCCACGCACTCGTCAAACGCCATGGCGATGTCGCTGCCGAGGTTGGACTGGATGCGCATGCTCTCCTCCGGTCCCATGAAGATGCGGTGCCCGTCGAGGTGGGAGGCGAAGGTCACGCCCTCCTCGCGGATTTTGCGAAGTCCCGCAAGGGAGAACACCTGAAAACCGCCGCTGTCGGTGAGAATCGGCCCGTCCCAGCGCATGAAGCGGTGCAGCCCGCCCAGCGCGCGCACGACCTCGTCGCCGGGACGCAGGTGGAGGTGATAGGTGTTCGACAGCTCAATCTGCGTGCCGATGTCCTGCAGGTCAAGGGCGGACAGCCCGCCCTTGATGGCCGCCTGCGTGCCGACGTTCATGAACACGGGCGTGTGCACCGTGCCGCCGTGTGCGCAGCGGAACTGCCCGCGCCGCGCGCGGCCCTCGGTTTTGATGAGTTGAAACATGGCGCACCTCACAGAATCAGCATCGCGTCGCCAAAGCTGAAGAAGCGGTAGCGCTCGCGCACAGCCTCCTCGTAGGCGCGCAGGACGCGTTCGCGCCCCGCAAACGCCGACACCAGCATCAGCAGCGTGGATTGCGGCAGATGGAAGTTGGTGACGAGCCCGTCCATCACACGGAAGCGGTAGCCGGGGTAGATGTAGATGCTCGTCCAGCCGCCGCGCGCGCGCATCGTGCCGTCCTCCTCCGCCCAGCTCTCCAGCGTGCGGCAGGAGGTCGTGCCGACGCAGATGACCCTGCCGCCGCGCGCCTTCGTCTCGTTGATAAGCGCCGCCGTCTCCTCCGGCACGACGCAGTACTCGCTGTGCATCTCGTGCGCCTCGACCTCGTCCTCCTTGACGGGGCGGAAGGTACCCAGCCCGACGTGCAGCGTCACGTAGCCCAGCCGGACGCCCATGGCGGCGATGCGCTCAAGCAGCTCCGGCGTGAAGTGCAGCCCCGCCGTCGGCGCGGCGGCACTGCCGTTGACCTTGGAGTACACCGTCTGATAGCGCTCCCGGTCCTGCAGCTCCGCCTTGATGTAGGGCGGCAGCGGCATTTTGCCAAGGCGTTCAAGCACCTCAAGGAAGATGCCCTCATAGTCAAAGCGCACCAGCCGGTTGCCGTCCGGCAGCACCTCGACGACCTCGGCGTTCAGCGCCCCGTCACCGAAGCTCATGCGCGCGCCCGCGCGCAGATGCTTGCCCGGGCGGACGATGCACTCCCACACGCGCTCGCCGCGGTCAACGAGCAGCAGCACCTCGCACGCGCCGCCGCCCGGCAGGCGATGTCCCAGCAGCCGCGCGGGAATCACGCGGCTGTTGTTGAGAATCAGGCAGTCCCCCGGACGCAGGAAGTCCGGCAGGTCGTAGAAATGGCGGTGGGTATAGTCCCCCGTCTCCCGGTTCAGACACAGCAGGCGCGAGGCGTCGCGCCGCTCTATCGGCGTCTGCGCAATCAGCTCCTGCGGCAGTTCATAGTCAAAATCACTTGTTTTCATGCAATCGTTACACCCGTAAAATAGAATTCCAGTATCTCGCGATAGTCATACCCCAGCTCCGCCATCGCCGTCGCGCCCCACTGGCTCATGCCGACGTTGTGCCCCCAGCCGCTGCCGGTGAAGGTGAAGCTGTCCGCCGTCTTGCTGTTCCTGTCGCGCGCCAGCGTCGTAACGCCTTTGGCGGTCAGGACGCAGGTCTCCTCCTCCGTCGCGGCGTGCTCCGTCACCGTGCCTCCGCCGGATATGGTATAGACGCCCTGCAGGCCCTCGCGCAGTGTGTTGCCGTCGTTGACGGCGTAGGAGGCGGGCGCGCTCCCGGTGGTATAGCGCATGCTGCGCAAACCCAGCAGCGTGCGGCACCTCTCGCGGTAGACGGTTTTGCTGCCCGACGAGCCGACGAAGGTCAGCGCAAACACGTTGCCCGTGGGCGTGTACTCGCTGACGTAGACGTTGTTCACCGTGCCGATGTCGATGCCCGCGCTTTGGAGCTTCTTGCGCAGCTCCGCCGCCGTGAAGCGCACCGTCCAGTGGTAGCCGCTGATGCGCGCGGCAACATGCTCCTCATAGGGGTCTGGCTTTCCGACCAGATAGCCCACGGCGTTGTTCCAGACGTTTGCCGCGTCCTCGGTCGCGCCGCCGTTGGAGGAGTAGTAATACGCCTCGGCATAGCTGCCCTCATAGTACATATAGACGCCCGCCGTCTCGTCCACGGCGCGGTCCGTCACGTCGTTGGCGGACGCCAGCCCCTGATAGACCTGGCAGTCCGTGGTGGTGCACACGTCGAAGCCCTGCGAGCGGTGGCGCGTCTGCATGGCGGCGTAGGTGCGCGCACAGACCGCCTGCGCCTTAATCGCCTCAAGCGGTTTGTCGTTGCCTATCTCCCAGCCGACGCAGCCCTTGACGTAGTCCTCGACGTTCACGACGTTGACCACGCTCATATTGCCGCCGGTCACGCGCTGGTACTCAAAGCCGCCGTAGTAGCGGTAGCCGCGGAACCAGGTCACCGGCTTTTCGCCGGCGGCACTGCGCGGCAGAATCCCCAGCGAGCGCAGCCCGCCGCAGTCAAAATAGAACAGGATACGGTCCGTGCCCGACACCGTGACCATAACGCCCGTGCGGCTGGGCGAGACCACGCTCACCGCGTCCTCCCCCGTCCAGGCGTTCAGCGCGCGCTCCACGCCCTCCGCCGTGCGCCACTGCCCCACGCGGACGGCGTAGCAGTCGGTCAGAAAGGCGACGAAGCCGCCGTCGTACCGCGCCGCAACGGACGCCGCCTCGTCGCAGGTCTCGAAGCGCTGCGTAAGCTGCAGATGGTACGCGCCGATGTACTCGCTGTAGAGCGCGGCGCTGCGGTAGTAGGTCGAGCCGGAGATATACACATGTTCGTCGATGGTGACGGAGATTTTGTTCTCCTCCGTCTGCATGCCCAGCGGCACAAAGCGCCGCGCGCTGTCAAAATAGCCGAAGTCGTACCCCAGCCCCGCGCCGTCGAAATTCTGCAGGTTCGCAGAAAACATCGCCTCCGCGCCGTACTTGACGCCCACCTTGAGCGTATCATTTACCATGGCATGCGCGCTCACGCTGCACAGCAGGCAAAGCAGCAGGCAGACCAGCGCCGTCTTGCACTTTGTTTTCATTACAGCACACACCCCCTCTTTGATTATACCCGATGCCGCCCTCTCTTTCAAGGAAAACCCGGCAAATACTTTCCGA
>JAILRK010000014.1 GCA_024698225.1 Oscillospiraceae bacterium
TGAAATCGCGCCTGCTCCGCATGCGCATGCCGCGCAGAGCGCGGCACGTCGTCTCATACGATACCTACGCGCCTGCGGCGCTATCAAAATGCTTTTCAAGCATTTTGATCAGGTATCCGTATAAGCGGGGCGCTTGCACAAAAAACCGACGCCATGCCGGACGGCATGGCGTCATGTTTTTTCTCTTATCCCTCAATCAGCTTGCGCAATATGGCGGCGGAGAGGTCGGCGGTCTCCTGCTCGAAGGCGTCGAAGGAGGCGGGGGAGCTGCCGTCGGCAAGGTCGGAGATGGCGCGCAGCACGATGAAGGGCACGCCCGCCATTGCCGCAACCTGCGCGATGGCGCCGCCCTCCATCTCCGCCGCCACGGCGCCGAAGGTCTCCGCGATGTCGCGCTTCGCCTCGGCGGAGGCGACGAAGAGGTCGCCCGTGGCGATGCGCCCGGTCTTGACCCGCGCCGGGGCGATGAGCGTCTCCGCCGCCGCGCGGAACGCCGCAATCAGCTCCGGGTCGCTGCGGAACACCGAGGGCGTCTCGCGGTGCGTGGGGTCGCAGATGTTGCCGCGCGCGTAGCCGAAGGCGACGGCGTTGAAGTCGTGCTGCACCAGCTCCGTGCCGATGACCACGTCCGCCACCGCCAGCCCCGCGCCGACGCCGCCGGCGATGCCGGTGTTGACGATGCAGTCCACGCCGTAGCGGTCAATGAGCATCTGGGCGCAGCGCGCGGCGTTGACCTTGCCCACGCCGCAGCGCACCAGCACCACGCGGTGCGTCCCCAGGGTGCCGCTGTAAAACGTCAGGCCGGAGAACTTCGTGACCTCCGTGCCCGCGAGCGCGCCGCGCAGCTGCGCGACCTCGCTCTCCATGGCGCCGATGACGCCGATGCTTGCTTCAGCCTTCATAGTTGAGCTTCTCCTCCGTCCAATGCCTCAGGATATCGCACAGCGCGGCGGCCTCCGCCTTCGCGCCGTCGAGGTCCTGGTCCTGATAGTTGCCGCACTGCGCCCGTGTCGCGCCGGGAATCGCGCCGTCCCAGACGGCAATCTGCGCAAAGCAGTCGCGCACCAGGCGGATGGCGTCGGCGCGGGAGACGCTGTCGCGCAGGAGCAGATAGAAGCCCGTGCGGCAGCCCATCGGCCCGACGTAGAGCACGCGGTCCGCCCAGGCGCTGTTGCGCGCAAGCGTGGCGAACAGATGCTCCAGGCTGTGCGCCGTGCCGGTGGAGAGATAGTCGCCGTGATTGGGTCGTTTCATTCGGATGTCGTAGGTCACCACGTCGCCGTCGATGCGGGAGACGTACATGCCCGGCTGCAGCGTGTCGTGGTTGACGGTAAAGCTCGCTATGGTGTTCACGCCTGTTCCTCCTGTTTTCGTCCGCGCGCCGCAGCGCCGCGGAAGAACTTGTTTCCCCTACCATATCCCATTTGCCGCGCCGCGTCAAGGGGCGGTTTCCCTTGACAGACGGCGCGGCAAGTGATATCGTCATTAGATGATTCCCGTTCGGGACGCGCAAAAACCGCCCCGAACGGGCAAAACACAGTCAGGAGGCGGTGGCCTTGTCCAAATACGTCACCCGGCAGCGCAGGGCGCTGCTGGACTATCTCGGCACGCATGCCGACGAGGCGCTCTCCGCGCAGGAGATTGCCGCGGCGCTCGAGGGCGCGCGCGTGAGCCTGAGCGCGGTGTACCGCAACCTTGCCGAGCTGGAGGCGGAGGGCCTGGTCCGCCGCACGGAGCGCCCCGGCACCCGCGAGGCCTGCTACTGCTTCATCGGCGCGGAGGAGTGCCGCGGCTGCCTGCACCTGCAGTGCAAGCGCTGCGGGCGCACCTTCCACATGGACGCCGCCGGGGCGGAGCAGCTCAAAAGCGTGGTGGAGAAGGCGGAGGGCTTCGCGCTGGACAAGGGCGACACCGTCCTCTACGGCGTGTGCGAAATCTGCCGCGACGACTGAGATGGAGAAAACGACACAGACGCACCCCTTCCCGCCGCTGTACGACGCGCGCGCACGGGTGCTGATTCTCGGCTCCTTCCCCTCGGTGGCGTCGCGCGAGCAGCGCTTTTTTTACGCGCACCCGCAAAACCGCTTCTGGCGCGTGCTCGCCGCCGTGCTGGACGAACCGGTCCCGCAGAGCGTCGAGGAGAAGACGGCGCTGCTGTTGCGCAGGGGCGTCGCGCTCTGGGACACGATTGCAAGCTGCACGCTCTCCGGCTCGTCCGACGCGAGCATCCAAGCCGTCGTGCCCAACGACCTGCGCCCCATCTTCGCCGCCGCGGACATCCGCGCCGTGTTCTGCAACGGCGGCACCTCATACAAATGGTACAACCGCCTTCTGCGCGATGCGCTGGGGCGCGAGGCACGGCTGCTGCCCTCGACCAGTCCCGCCAACGCCCGCTGGACGGCGGAGGCGCTGACGCAGGCCTGGCGGCAGGTCATTCTGCCGTATTTGGAGTGAATTATGGAACAGACAACAGCCCCCGGCATCCGGCGCGTCAGCTTCAGCAACCGCGAGCTGCTGACGCTGATTGCGCCGCTGGTCGCCGAGCAGTTTTTCGCCATCACCGTCGGGCTGGCGGACTCGCTGATGGTCGCCACGGTGGGCGACGCGGCGGTGGCGGCGGTGTCGCTGGTGGACTCCATCAGCAACCTGATGATTTATATTTTCTCCGCCATGGCGGCGGGCGGCGCGGCGGTGGCGGGCCAGTACATCGGGCGGCGCGAGGGCGAGAACGCCAACAGCGCGGGGCAGCACCTTGTCGTCCTGCTGGCGGCAACCTCGGTGTTTTTCGTGGCGCTGCTCTACCTGTTCCGGTCGCTCGTGCTCAGCGCGCTCTTCGGCGACGTCGCGCCGGACGTCATGGCGGCGACGAACAAGTACTACAGCATCGTGATGGCGTCGATTCCGGGCATCGCGCTCTACAACGGCGGCGCGGCGATTTTCCGCACGATGGGGCGCAGCGACGTGTCGCTCAAGGTCTCGCTGCTGATGAACGGCATCAACGTCGGCGGCAACGCGCTGCTGATTTTCGGCTTCCACATGGACGTGGCGGGCGTCGCCATCCCGACGCTGGTGTCGCGCACGGTGGCGGCGGCGGTTATCCTCGCCCTGCTGTTCAACGCGACGCTGCCGCTGCACCTGTCCAACCTGCGCGCCTTCCGCCTCAATCCGCGGCTGCTGCACAACATCCTCTACATCAGCATCCCCAGCGGCATTGAAAACGGCATGTTCCACCTTGGGCGGCTGATTCTCTTCAGCCTGATTTCCACCTTCGGCACGGCGTCCATCGTCGCAAACGCGATTGGCAACACGCTGGGCAACTTCCACTGCTTCGCCGGGCAGGCGGTGAACCTCGGCCTGACCACGGTGAGCAGCCAGTGCGTCGGCGCGGGCGATTACGACGGCGCGCGGTACTATCTGCGCAAGCTCATCCGCGTCTGCTACGCGATGATGGCGGCGGTCAACCTCGGCATCATCGCCCTGCTGCCGCTCATCCTGCGCATCTATGACGTGTCGCCCGAGGCGGAGCGCCTCGCCTTCATCGTGGCGATGATTCACGGCGTCGCGTCGATTTTCCTGTGGATTCCGTCCTTCTGCTTCCCGACCTTCCTGCGCTCCGC
>JAILRK010000046.1 GCA_024698225.1 Oscillospiraceae bacterium
GCCGGCGCCGCCTCCGCCGAGCAGCATGACGGCGATGACGATGATGGTCATCAGCGGGCTTCTGCCGCCGGCGCGCTTGCCGCCGCCGCTGCTGCTGCTGCCGCTGTCCATGCGCCCGCTGTGTCCGTCGGCGCTGCCGACCGGACCCGTGCCGAGTCCCTCACCGCGCCGGTAGATGTCCTTTCCCTTGCCGGTGATGTGTGTCTGTCTGCCCCTGGGTCTGTTGTTGTCCATCCCCTGTTCCTCCTGTCTGCCCGGCTGCTGTGCAGCCCTTCGATTATCCTTTCCATTTTAACACAGGCACGGCGGCAAAGTCAATTTTCCTTGGTCTGTTCAAAAGGGAAAACGTTATGAATCTGGCGGATTGCACAAAAAGGAACCGGCAGATTTGACGACCGGAGGGAAAGTCAAAATTGATATTGGCGGTGCGGTGGTGTAAAATAAAACTGTTATGGGTTTACAGGCGCTGCGTAGGACGGAGACGGCGCGGAACGGAGGTGCGTGACATGGGCAGTCCCGAAGAACGAGGCGGAACGCCGATGAGCCGGAGAGAGCGGGTGTACCTCGCGCTGATTTTCGTGGTCGTCGCGCTGATTGTCTGCGTGCTGCTGCTTCGTCCGCGCAATACCGCGCCTGCGGCGTCCGATGCGGGCGCGGCGGACAACGCCCCGCAGGAGACCGTGCGCGAGGTGGAGAAGCTCATCACGGTGGAGAAGCAGGTTGAGGCGGAGACCATCGAGAGCGGACTCAGAGAGATGGGCGTGCTGGTGACGGGGGAGTACTACTTCAAAGACCTCGTCAGCTTTTCCAAGGTGAAGACGTTCCTGAAGACCGATTTCACCCTGCCCTTTACGGAGACGAGCTATCTGGTCAGCTATGAGGGCACGGTCAGCGCGGGCATTGACCTCAGCGCTGCGCGCGTGGAGAAGGACGGGGAGCATCTGCGTGTGACCGTCTTTGTCCCGCCGGCGGCCATCCAGGCGACCGACATCGACCTGGACAGCTTCACGCTCTACGAGGAGAAGAGCGGCCTGGGCAATCCGCTCTCCGTGCAGGACGTCAACCAGTCTCTGCAGGAGCTCGAGCGCGACGCCGAGCAGAAGGCGATGGACTCCGGCCTGCTGGAGAAGGCGGACCGGAGCGCGGCGCTGCTGCTCCGGCAATTTGTCGGCGCCATGCTCAGCGACCCGGCGTACACATTGGTGATTGAAGTCGAGTGAGGGGACGACGATGAGAGAGACTGCACTGAAAAAGACCTTGTTTTGCATGATTCTGCTGCTGATTGCCGTGTTTTCTGCCGTTTTCGTTGCGGAGCGCGTCAGCACGACGGAGGCCAGCCGCGCGCTTTCGGCGGCGCTGGACGAAAAATCGGAGACGGTGCTCAAGCTCACGGGAGCGTCCACGCTTGCCTCGGCGACCATCACACTCATCCCCGGGGACGCCGCAACGCCGATTGCGGACAAGCTGGCGGACTTTACGGAGTACTTCCTGCTCATCCTCTGCGTGCTCTATGCCGAAAAATACCTGCTGAGCATCATCGGCGTGGCGACCTTCCGCATTCTGGTGCCCTGCGTCTGTGCGCTGCTGGCGGTCGGCGCGTTCTGGAGCCGCGGGACCATGCAGCGGCTGGCGCTGCGCGTGGCGCTGTTCGCCGTGGCAATGTTCGTGGCGATTCCGGCGAGCCTCGGCGTGTCCGACATGGTCTACGACAGCTACCGCCAGTCCATCGACGCGACGATGGAGGAGACGCAGGCGCTCAACGACAAGACGGCGCTGCTGTCCGAGGCGGGCGAGGACAAGGGACTCATTGCCTCCGTGCTGGAGAGCATTTCCGAATCCGCATCGGGGCTTGCCGACAAGGCGGCCGGGCTGCTCAACCACTACGTGGAGTCGTTGGCGGTGCTGATTGTGACCTCGTGCGTCATCCCGCTGCTGGCGATGGTGTTCTTCGTCTGGCTCATCCGGCTGCTCACCGGCCTGGACCTGCGAGGCGTGATTCCCCCGCGCCGCGGCGCCGCGCGGGGCAGAGGCGGAGAAGAAAGAACCTGATGCGCGGGTGCGTGCATTCATATTATAATATTGAAATCACCGCGCAGCGGGAAGCCGCCACGGTAAGAGGAGAGAAACAATGGAGGATAAGCGTACCCTGAGCGAGCCGCAGCTCAAGCAGTCACCCTACACGGTGGAGGAGCTGCGTGCGTTTATGAGCGGGCTGGAGGGGCGATACGACCTTGCGCGCGTGGTGGACCCGGTTGAGTGCCGCAAGCTGGAGCTGCAGGAGGACGGAAAGGTTGAGGCGCTGGGCAGCTGCTACAGCATTTGGAACGCCGACCAGAAGTGCAAGAACTGTTCGAGTGCTGTGGCGTGCAGAACGGGCTGCCACCAGGAGAAGCTGGAGCACTATCAGGACCGGGATTACTTCATCCAGTCGAACCCGGTCTCACTCCGGCTGGAGGACGGCAGCGTGTACAACGCGGTCATCGAGCTGGTGAACATCCGGCAGGAGACGGCGCAAGGCGGCAACGACCGGGCGGCGGAGAACGAGAACGGCAACGGCGCGCGCTATCAGGCGCAGCACGACAGTCTGACGGGCGCGCTCACGGCCGATGCCTTCTACGAGCAGGCGCGCAAGACAATTCAGGGGGAGCCGACGCGCGCGTGGGTGGTCATCACCGCCAATATCGTGAACTTCCGCCTCGTCAACACGCTCTTCGGCGTGATGAAGGGCAACGAGGTTCTGGTCAGAACCGCTGCGCTGCTGCGCGAGCTTGCCGAGCGCGCCGACGGGCTGTGCGGCCGCCTTGGCGCGGACCAGTTCGCGCTGCTGCTGCCGCGGGCACAGTACAGGGAAAACGACCTCCTGCTGCTGGCACGCTCGCTGGAGAAGACGTTTCACAGCGGGCTCTATACCTTCTGCATTCACTTCGGCGTCTGCCGGGTCGACGATGCGTCGCTGCCGGTGTCCGTGCTCTGCGGGCGTGCGAATTCGGCGCTGTACACCATTCGCGACGACCTGACGCAGACCGTCGCCTACTTCAACGATGACATCCTGCAGAACATGCTGCGCGAGCAGAAGGTCATCAGCAGCTTCGACGAGGCGCTGCGGAGCGGGCAGTTCCAGATGTATCTGCAGCCGCTGGTCAAAGAGGACGGCATCGCCGTCGGCGCCGAGGCGCTGGTGCGCTGGCGGAAGCCGGACGGCACGATGGTCATGCCCGGCGCGTTCATCGGGATTCTGGAGAACGCGGGGCTGATTCAGAAGCTGGACCTCTACATCTGGGAGCGTGCCGTGCAGCAGTTGCGCGCGTGGCAGAACACGCATCGGAGCGAGCTGACCATCTCGGTGAACATGTCGGCCAAGGACTTCTACAGCCTTGACGTCTATGAGGTGCTCACAGGTCTCGTGGAGCGCTACGGCGTGGACGCTGCCAAGCTCCGCCTGGAGATTACCGAGACCGCGCTGCTGGTAGAGCCGGACAAGAGCATTGCCATCGTCTCCGCGCTGCGGGAAAAGGGCTTCCTCGTGGAGATTGACGACTTTGGCAAGGGCTACTCCTCTCTGAGCCTGCTCAAAAACATTCAGGCGGACGTGCTGAAAATCGACATGGGCTTTCTGCAGGAGATTCGCGACAGAAAGCGCAGCGGCATCATCCTGAAATCGGTCATCAACATGGCGGGGCTGCTGGGCATGGAGGTCATCACCGAGGGCGTGGAGACCAGAGAACAGCTTGCGGCGCTCGCCGACATGGGCTGCAGCCGGTTTCAGGGCTTCTACTTCTCGCGCCCGATTCCCGTGGAGGAGTTCGAGACGCGCTTCGCCGCAGAGGGATAGACAACCGCAGCGCCCGGCACCGCTTGCCGGGCGCTGTGTTTCGGGTGCGGCCGGGTGTGTCAGGTGCAGCGAGTCACTACAAGATGTTGCGATGAAAAAACCTGTACGGCGGCTTTCACAAAATTTAATCAAAAAGTTTATGAAAAACAGAAAATTTTGCTTGACATCGAGCTTGCCCTCTTGTATTATAGTCAAGTCCGTGCTGAGGGCGTGCCATGCCCGCAGCCACGGCAATGCGATGAACCGGGAGATTGCTTGCGAATGCAAGGTAACTTTCGGGGAGTATGTCCGAAAATCGGGCGGCTGAGATTTCACATCCGTTACGCGGCGTAAATCGCTGTGCCATGGGACCGGCCGTACTATGTGCGCCGGTTTTTCTATGAGCCGGAATGATACGCACGGCAAAGCGTATAGAGATGCAGCTCACCGTACGGACGAAAAAACCGTACAAATTTGGAGGAACAGACAAATGGCAAAAGAAATGATTCGCATTCGCCTCAAGGCCTATGACCACCAGGTCATCGACCAGAGCGCAGAGAAGATTGTCGAAGCGGCAAAGCGCACCGGCGCCACCGTTTCCGGTCCCATCCCTCTGCCCACCAAGCGTGAGATCGTCACGATTCTGCGCGCGGTCCACAAGTACAAGGACAGCCGCGAGCAGTTCGAGCGCCGCACGCACAAGCGCCTGATTGACATCACCAACAGCACGCCCAAGACCGTCGAAGCCCTGATGGGTCTCGAGATGCCCGCCGGCGTGGAGATTGAAATCAAGCTGTAACGCACAGCCCCAAGCCAGTTGCTCAGCCATCGCCTGTTGACTTGCGTGAGACAGGCGGGGTCAAGTCGGCAGAGCAATGCGCGCCGTTACCGCGCAACTAAGCCGACCAATAACCTTTATGGAGGATCATAATGAAAGCGATCATCGGCAAGAAAGTCGGCATGTCTCAGATTTTCGACGAGAACGGCCACATGATCCCGGTTACGGTCATCGAAGCCGGTCCGTGTGTCGTGACCCAGAAGAAGACTGCCGAAAAGGACGGCTACGCCGCCGTTCAGCTTGGGTACGAGGACGTGCCTGAGCGCAAGCTCACCAAGGGTGAGCTGGGCCACCTGAAAAAAGCAGGCGTCGGCCCCAAGAAGCATCTGCGCGAGTTCAACCTCGACAACGCCGGCGAGCTCGAGCTCGGCGCCGTCGTCAAGGCTGACATGTTCAAGGCCGGCGACTTCGTCGACGTCACCGGCACCAGCAAGGGCCACGGCTACTCCGGCGTCATCAAGCGCTGGGGCGCGCATCGCGGTCCCGAGACCCACGGCGGCGGCCCTGTTGCCCGTCACGCGGGCTCCATGGGCTCCACCACCGATCCGAGCCGCATCTACAAGGGCAAGATCGGCGCCGGCCAGTACGGCGTGGAGACCGTCACCATCCAGAACCTTGAAGTCGTCAAGGTCGACCCCGAGCTGAACATGCTCGTTGTCCGCGGCGCTGTCCCCGGCCCGAAGAACGGCCTGGTCACCATCAAGACCACCGTCAAGGTCCACAAGGTCAAGCAGGCGGGCGCCGGCATCAGCGTCAACCCGCAGAAGGCCTCCGGACGCAACCCGCAGAAGGCTTCCGCCAGAACGAAATAAGGAAAGGAGTGCCTGAGAAATGTCTACGATTAAAGTTGTCAGCATGACCGGCCGCAAGACCGGCGAAGTTGAGCTCAACGACGCGATTTTCGGCATCGAGCCGAACATGGCGGTCGTGCATGAAGTCGTCAAGAACCACCTGGCGAATTGCCGTCAGGGCACCCAGAGCGCTCTGACCCGCGCGGAGGTCTCCGGCGGCGGCAAGAAGCCCTGGCGCCAGAAGGGCACCGGCCGCGCCCGTCAGGGCAGCACCCGCGCGCCTCAGTGGACGCACGGCGGCATCGTGTTCGCTCCCAAGCCACGCTCCTACAGCTATGTGCTGAACAAGAAGGTCAAGCGCCTCGCGCTCAAGTCCGTTCTCTCCGCCAAGGCGGCGGACGGCGAGATCATCGTCGTGAACAAGATCGAGATGGACGAGATCAAGACCAAGACCTTCCGCCAGTTCCTCGAGGCGGTCAAGGCCGACGGCAAGTCCGTCGTCATCACCCCCGAGGTCAACGCCAACGTCGTCAAGAGCGCCCGCAACCTGCCCGGCGTCATCACGACGCCCGCGCGGCTCATCAACGTCTATGACCTGATCAACGCCAAGTACCTCGTCATCGACAAGGACGCCCTCGCGGTCATTGAGGAGGTGTTCGCCTAATGGCTAACGTATACGACATCATCATCCGCCCGATCATCACCGAGCGCTCCATGGCGGACGTCGCGAGCAAGAAGTACGTCTTCGAGGTCGCGAAGAACGCCGGCAAGGTCGAGATCAAGAACGCTGTCGAGACGGCGTTCGGCGTCAAGGTCAAGGACGTCAACACGCTCAACGTGCACGCCAAGGCAAAGCGCCTGGGCGGCGGCCGTCCCGGCACGACGCGCAGCTGGAAGAAAGCTTACGTCCAGCTCACGGACGATTCGAAGACCATCGAGCTCTTCGAAGGCATGGTGTAAGGAGGATAGAAAATGGCTATCAAAAGTTACAAGCCCACGACCCCCTCGCGCCGTCACATGACCGTGTCCGCCTTCGAGGGCGTCGATAAGAAGGCCAAGCCCGAGCGCTCGCTCGTCGAGCCGCTCAAGAAGCACGCCGGCCGCAACAGCTACGGCCGCATCACCGTCCGTCATCACGGCGGCGGCAACAAGCAGAAGTACCGTGTCATCGACTTCAAGCGTGACAAGGAAGACATGTTCGCGACGGTCCTGCGCCTCGAGTACGACCCCAACCGCAGCGCCTACATCGCGCTCGTGGAGTACGAGGACGGCGAGAAGCGCTACATCATCGCTCCGGTCGGCCTGAAGGCGGGCGACAAGGTCGTCTCCGGCGCCGGCGCCGACATCAAGCCCGGCAACTGCCTGCCCATCGCGAACATCCCCGTCGGTACGATCATCCACAACATTGAGATGAACCCCGGCAAGGGTGCTCAGCTCGTCCGCTCCGCCGGCGTCAGCGCGCAGCTGATGGCCAAGGAGAACGGCGACGCCCAGATCCGCATGCCCTCCGGCGAAGTGCGCATCGTTCGCACCAACTGCCGCGCCTGCATCGGCCAGGTCGGCAACATCGACCATGAGAACGTGCAGATCGGCAAGGCCGGACGCAAGCGTCACATGGGCTGGCGTCCGACGGTGCGCGGCTCGGTCATGATCCCCTGCGACCACCCGCACGGCGGCGGCGAGGGCAAGAGCCCGGTCGGCCGTCCCGGCCCCGTTACCCCGTGGGGCAAGCCGGCGATGGGCTACAAGACCCGCAGCAAGAAGAACCCGACGAACAAGTTCATCGTCAAGCGCCGCAACGACAAGTAAGGGAGGCAATGAAGAATGAGCAGAAGCATTAAGAAAGGCCCGTTTGTTGCCCCTGAGCTCCTCAAACGAGTCGAAGAGATGAACAAGACCGGCGAGAAGAAGGTCCTCAAGACCTGGAGCCGCAGCTCCACGATCTTCCCCTCCTTCGTCGGCCACACGATCGCCGTCCATGACGGCCGCAAGCATGTGCCCGTCTACATCCAGGAGGATATGGTCGGCCA
>JAILRK010000076.1 GCA_024698225.1 Oscillospiraceae bacterium
TACGGCATGCCGCTCTGCCTCATCAACATCGGGCTTTACGGCGCGCTGTTCCTCGTGTACCTCAACATGGCGAACTATTACACGACGGGCGCGGGCTACACCGGGCCGACCTTCGGCGTGATTTTCGCGTCCCTGACCTTCACCGCCAAGGGACAGCACCCACGCAACGTGTGGCCAATCTTTCTGGGCTATCCGCTGCTCTCCTTCGCGTCGTGGTCGTATAACATCATGATGGCGGGCACCGCCTCGTGGACCATCTCCTCGCAGGCGTATCTCAACAGCGTCGCCTTTGCCACGGGCCTCTGCCCGCTCGTCGGACGCTACGGCGTGCGCGCGGGCGTTGCCGCGGGCTTCCTCTGTGCGGCGCTGTGCACCGCAACCTCCGAACTGCACGGCGGACTGATGCTCTACAACGGCGGATTCACCGCGGGCATCACCACGCTGATTCTGCTGCCCATTCTGGAGCACTACATCCCTACGCCGCGCGAGCACATGAACGAGCACATCGACCTGAACGACATGATGACCATTGGAGAGAAAAAGAACTGAGCGCTATCAAAATATGCCCCGTCTTGCAGCTTGTGCAGGGCGGGGCATATTGTTCGTGCGCACGGTGGCATGAGAGGACGGGGCGCAACGAGCCCGGCCTTCTCGATTGCATGCTGTTATCGTTCCTGATTGCCGCCCTTGCGTTCGGCTCGCGCAAGCTGCTTTTCCCACGTCTTTGCCGTCTGCTCCTGAAGGTATCGGAGCATCGGTTCCAGATCCTGTCGCTCATCCCATGCCTCCAGCGCGGCGTAGTAGCCGGCGCGGTCTTCCTCGTGGATGATGACGGGAGGATGCCCGTTCAGAAGCAGCAGGTAGTTCATGGCAAGCCGTCCCGTGCGACCGTTGCCGTCCGCGAAGGGGTGGATGTTTTCAAACTTGACATGGAAGTATGCGGCTGCGGTCAGCGCCTTCTCCGCAGGAATGCCGTCCATCTCCGCCAGCAGCTCGGAGAGCTCCAAATGCACATCCTCCGGCGACGCGCCGATTTCGTCCTTGCCGGTCACGTAGTCGTGCTTCTTGTATTCGCCCGGACGCTCACCAAGCTGCCAGCGCCGCGTGTCGTAGGTGTTCTGCGTCAGGCGGTACTGGAACTCCTTCACCAGCGCCTCATCGAGCGGTCGGCGCTCGGCGAACGCGGAGAGCAGAAGTTCGTTGGCGTCCTTCGCGTTCCGTATCTCAAACAGCGTCCGTAGGTCGCCGGTATAGGCGGTCACACCGTCGTGCTCGAAGATTTCGCGTGTGTCGTGATAGGTGATGCGCTCGTTTTCAATCTTGCCGGAATGATAGGCGAATGCGATGCTGTGTCCGTTCAGCGCCTCGGCAAGCTCCGCGTCGTTCGTGATTTGTTTCCGCTGCCAGAGTGCGACTGCCTGCTGATACCGATTCATCGTCTCACTTCCTCATATTTTTGATAACAGTATATCGAAACGTCCTCACGGTTTCAAGCGTTTCTTATCGCCCGCTACCACAGTCGTCCTCTTTCGGCTTGTCCCGCTCCTGCGTGATGGCAGTTCTCGCCTCCGCCTCGAAGCAATCCCGCAGGACGTCCATGTGCTCCGTCTCGCGGGATGCGTACGCCACATCCCGCGTGTCAATGGGCGTCATGTCGAGATACGCGGGGCAGGGGAGGACGTTCTCCGGCGTCGCGCGGTCATCCGGCCACGCCGCGGCAATTTTGTTTTCCGCCCGGTCGAGGATGATGCCGATGTCCGTCACGACGAGGCGCTTCATGTGGTCGCCTGCGTTTGCCGCCAGCATGCCGTTTTTGACAAAGCCGATGGTCACGGTCAGGTCCGAGCGCACGGCAAGCGCCGCTTCTCCGGTGTCGCCGTTCATGCCGCTGTTGATGTCCACGCTGATGACGCGGGCACCGGCGGCGTTGACCTCCCGAATCGCCGATGCATACGGCTCCCGCACCGCGCCGTGAAAGCCGGTGCCCAGCAGACAGTCGACGACCACGTCGGCGTCTGCAAACGCGCCCTTGGCATAGGGCGCGACGGGAACGCCCAGCGCCTTCGCCCGCTGTGCAAAGTGGGCGCTGTCCGGAGACAGTCTGTCGCTGAGGGTGACGACGCGGCAGCCGATGCCGTTGGACTTCAGAATATACGCCAGCGCAAACCCGTCGCCGCCGTTGTTGCCGGAGCCGACGGCGATGGCGATGTCTCCGTGCCACGCCGCCGCGCGGTAGACGCCCATGGCGGCACGGTACATCAGCGTCAGGCTGGGCACCCCGCCCTCAATGGTCTTGCGGTCGCTTTCCCGCATGTTCGCCACGGAAATACAGTCCAGATAGTTCATGCTGTCCTCACTCCAGTCTTCCGGTTGTGATGCTTGCCGGATTCTGTGAAGCAGTATAGCACGGACGCCCCGGTTTGCAAAGCGGCGGCTGCCGAAGAACAGAAAAACTCCCCTCTGCTTGATTGCAGAAGGGAGTTTCGGTTCAAGTATTACGTTTTGTCGTCTTCCAGCAGACCCTTGAAGCTCGCCGCGAGTCCGGCAAGGCTTTGAATCTCGCTGGGGATGATGATCTTCGTCGCCTGACCGTCCGCTGCCTTTTCATAGGCCTCCAGCGCCTTAATCTTCACGACCTGGTCGTTGGGGTTCGCCTCGTTGAGCATCTTGATGGAGTCCGCCAGCGCCTGCTGCACCTTGCGAATCGCCTCCGCCTCGCCCTCGGCGCGCAGAATCGCCGCCTCGCGCTCGGCTTCCGCACGGAGCACGGCGCTCTGCTTCTCGCCCTCTGCGACAAGAATCTGGCTCTGCTTCTGGCCCTCGGCCTGCAGGATGGACTCGCGGCGCTCGCGCTCGGCCTTCATCTGCTTTTCCATGGCGTTCTGAATCTCACGCGGGGGCAGGATGTTCTTCAGCTCCACGCGGTTGACCTTGATGCCCCAGGGGTCGGTCGCCTCGTCGAGGATGGAGCGCATCTTGGCGTTGATGATGTCGCGGGAGGTGAGGCTCTGGTCCAGTTCCATGTCGCCGATGATGTTACGCAGCGTCGTTGCCGTCAGGTTTTCGATGGCGCTCATCGGATGCTCCACACCGTAGGTGTAGAGCTTGGGGTCGGTAATCTGGAAGTAGATGACCGTGTCAATCTGCATGGTGACGTTGTCCTTGGTGATGACCGGCTGCGGGTCGAAGTCCGCCACCTGCTCCTTGAGAGAGACCTTTTTGACCACGCGCTCAATGAAGGGAATCTTGAGGTGCAGTCCGACGCCCCAGGTTGTGCTGTAGGCGCCCAGCCGCTCGACCACGTAGGCGCGCGACTGCTGCACGACCTGAATGTTGCTGACAATCAGCGCCAGCACGACGACGACCAAAAGAATAATCACAAACGTACCGATAAAACCTTCCATGTGTTCATACCTCCTGTTTTTTCTCGCGCACGAAGAGCTTGACGCCCTCCATCCGCACAACCTCTGCCATGGTATCCTTTGCAAGAACGGAACCGTCCTCGCTGCGGGCGGTCCAGGTTTTGCCCTCGATGTACACCGCGCCGGTGGAGCGCTCGTTGTCCACGGTCTCGGTCACGCGCGCGGGTTTGTTGAGCACGCGGTCCAGATTGGTCGGCACCGCCTTTTCGCGGATGCGCCGCGCCAGCGGCCGCGTTGCGATGAGCAGAACCGTGGAAACGCCGAAGAACAACACGAGCTGCAGCCACAGCGCCGCATGCAGCGACGCGGCGACCAGCGCAGCCAATGCGCCGCCTACGAACCAGATTGTCACCAGACCCGCCGTTGCCGCCTCGGCAATGCCGAACACAATCGCCGCCCCAATCCAGACAATGCGCATGATGTCCATCCAAGCCATGCAATCGCCTCCTTTCGGCTATTCTATCATATTTCATTGAAAATTACTATAGCTTTTCTGATGATTTTTCGATATACTGTTGCGAACAAGACAAACAAGCAAAGCTGTACAGAATGCCGGGACGGCTTTGTACAGAGACCGACAAGGAGCGACGTATGCTGGATTTTGCCATTCCCTGCCTGCTGGGGCTTGAAAAACTGGTGGGTGACGAGGTCAAAAAGCTGGGCCTTTCCGACGTCCGCGTGGAGAACGGGCGCGTTCTCTGCCGCGGCACGCAGGCGGACATCGCGCGGCTGAACGTCAACCTGCGCTGCGGCGCGCGCGTGCTGCTGGTGCTCGGTGCGTTCCGCGCCACGGACTTTGAGACGCTGTTTCAGGGCGTGCGCGCCATTGCCTGGGAGGACTGGATTGCACGGGAGGACGCCTTTCCCGTCGCGGGCTACTCCATCAGCTCGACGCTGCACTCCGTGCCCGCCTGCCAGAGCATCGTCAAAAAAGCTGCCTGCGCGCGGCTGGGCGAGAAATACGGGCTGGAGACCCTGCCCGAGACGGGAAAGCGCCGTCAGATTCGCTTCTCCATCCTGAAGGACGAGGTGACGGTCACGCTGGACACCTCCGGCGAGGGCCTGTATAAGCGCGGCTACCGCGCCGTCGGCGTCGCCGCGCCGCTGCGCGAGACGCTTGCCGCCGCCATGGTGCTGCTCTCCCGCTACCGTGGACGCGACCCGCTGTGCGACCCCTTCTGCGGCTCCGGCACCATCGCCATTGAGGCGGCGCTGATTGCGAAAAACCGTGCGCCGGGGCTGAACCGCAGCTTCGCCGCGCAGACCTGGCAGAACCTCGACCGGCGCATCTGGCTGGACGCGGCGGACGAGGCGATGGACGCGGAGTTCCGCGACAAGCGCTATGAAATCTGGGGCGGGGACATTGACCCGGACGCCATCGACATTGCGCGCCACAACGCTGCGCTGGCGGAGGTGGACGACACGGTGTCCTTCGAGGTGGCGGACGCCACGCGCTTCCACTGGGGCGGACTGTACGGCAGGGTCGTCACCAACCCGCCCTACGGCGAGCGCCTGCTGGAACAGCGTGAAGCGGAAGAGCTTTACAGGGCGTTCGGACGCTCCATGGACAAGCTGCCCGACAGTTGGCGCATCGCCGTGCTTTCCTCCCACACGGAGTTTGAGCGCTGCTTCGGGCGTCCGGCGGTGAAAAAACGCAAGCTCTACAACGGCATGATTAAGTGCGACCTCTTCTTCTATGGAAAAGTGTGATTGAAAACCGTATTATTTTTCTGAAAAATTACGAATCGTATTGACGGGTGGGGGTTGTTCCATGAAACACGTCTTCATTGTCAATCCTGCGGCGGGAAAGACCGACAGCATTCGGCACATCGAGCAGATGGCGGCGGCGCTGCGCGAGCGGCACGGGCTGGACGCCTCGTGCCTGCTGACCGCCGCGCCGGGGCATGCCACGCAGCTCAGCCGCGCGCTGGCGGAGGCGGGCGGCGCGCTGCGCATCTACGCCTGCGGCGGCGACGGGACCGCCAACGAGGTGGCAAACGGCATTGCGGGCTGCGCCAACGCGGCGATGACGGTTGTGCCCATCGGCACGGGAAACGACCTGCTGAAGAACTTCGGCGCGGCGGCGGAGCAGTTCCGCGACGCGGAGAACCTGTGGAACGGGGAGGAGCACACGCTCGACCTTATCGACTGCAACGGGCGGCAGTGCCTGACCATTGCGTGCAGCGGGCTGGACGCGCGCGTCGCCCGGGACGTGCACCGCTACTCTGCGCTGCCGCTGCTGGGCGGCAAGGCGAGCTACGTCGCCGCGCTGGCGGCAAACTTCCTGTTCCGAAGCATCAGCAGCCGCTGGACGCTGAGTCTGGACGGCGTGGAGCTGCCGGAGCGGGACTTTGCCGTCGTCGCCGTGTGCAACGGGCGCTACTATGGCGGCGGCTTTCTGCCCGTTGCCGAGGCGAGCATGACCGACGGCGTGCTCAATACGCTGATTGTCCGCAAGGTCTCGCGCGTGGGCTTTCTGCGTTTCGTCGGTGATTACAGCCGCGGCGGCTACGCGAAGTTTCCGCAGTTTGCCTCCTGCGTCACGGCGTCCGTCATCCGCATCCGCTCGGAGCGCGCGGACGTGGTCACCTGCCTCGACGGGGAGTGCTTCACCGGCGATGACGTGACGCTGCGCCTGTCGGACAGGAAGCTGCGCTTCTTCGCCCCCGCCGGCGCCTCGCCCGATGCGACCCTGCGCCCAATTGAAGAGAAAACCTGACCACCGGGACGCTGTGTCCCGGCGGTCAGGCCTTGTTTTGTGAAGCGGTCGCACCCGCGGCGGGCTTTTTTCTGCGCCGATTCCTGCGGCGGCGCTTTTTCCTGGGTGCCGGCTCTGCCTGCTTCGGCACGGCGGGGCGTGTCTCGGCGCTCTGTGCGGCGGGATGCGACGCAAGGCGGCGGCGGTGACGGGGGCGGCTGTGTTTTTTGGACGGCGCGAAGTCCAGGTCCTCCGGCTGCAGCCATGCGCCGACGAGCGCGGTGTACATCGCGTCGTAGAGTGCGTTGTGAAAGTCGAACACCGTGGGGATGTTCAGATAGTCCGCCACGCGCCAGAGGGCCAGCTGCGTCGAGGTGCCGCAGGCGTGACCAAAGGCGCGCTGGAAGTTGAACACGCGCTCCGGCTCAATGGGGCTGACGCCCCAGAAGGCACAGTTCTGCTGGATGACGCTGAAGTCGTCGGGACCCCAGAAGGCAAAGACCCGCTCGTCGCCGCACCAGTCCGTGAACGCCGCCCAGGCCGTCGGAAAGTCCACGTCGCAGTCAATGGAGCACTGCAGGTCGGGCAGCTTGCGCGCGCCGGGGTCAAAGCGCTTGTGGACGCGGGGCTTGATGAACATATTGAAGGTTGACAGAATGACACCGCACGGCGCGGCGACGCGCACCGCGCCAATCTGCAGGATTTCGTCCAGCCTCTTTTTGTCGTAGCTGCGGTTCCACTCCAGGTCCATCACAATCACGGCGGCGCTCTCCTCCTCTTGTCAGTGCAGTCGCTCTATTGTACAGGATTTGTACGGATGATGCAAGTGCCGATTGTTTTTCTTGACAGATTATCTTTCGTTTTATATAATGGCGCCGTTATGAGAGCTTTCCATTCTTTCTGGTCTGCGCCGAACCGTGCGCGGCATGGGGGCGAGGTCGACATGCCCGACTACGAGCTGTTGACGATGATGCTCTCGGCGCTGCGCTGGCGGCAGAACAACGGAACCATCACCATGGTCACGGACAGCGCGGGTGCGGCCTTCTTCCGCCGTGCCGGGCTGGAGCGGCTGTGGAGCGCGCCCATCGACACGCGCCTCGACGACATGGATGCGCGCCTTGACCCCCGCCGCTTCTGGGCGGCAGGCAAGCTGTGGGCACTGCGCGGCGAGCGGACGCCCTGCGTCATGCTGGACACCGACGCGATTGTCTGGCAGCCGCTTGACGCCCGCCTTGGCAGCGCGGTGGTTGCCGCGCACCGCGAGGCGCTGAACCCCGCCGTTTACCCGGAGCCGCACGCCGCCTTTGTGTTTGCGGAGGGTTACGCCTTTCCGGCGGCATGGGATTTTACGCGGCCCGCTGCGAACACGGCGTTTCTCTATCTGCCGGACGAGGGCTTTAAGACGCGCTATGTGGACGCGGCCTTCGCGTTCATGTACGCGCTGGAGAACGAGACCGACCCCACCGTGTCCATGTGCTTTGCCGAGCAGCGCATCCTGCCGATGTGTGCGGCGGCGGAGGGCGTGGCCCTGGAGACGTTGCTTGATGAGCAGGCGTTGGACGAGCAGTCCCTTCTCACCCACCTGTGGGGGCACAAGCGCGTGCTGGAGACGGACGCGGAGCAGCGCCTCGAATACTGCCTGCGCTGCACGGCACAGCTGCTGTCCGCTTATCCCGACTGGGCGGATACCCTCTCAGCGAACGCCGCGACACGGCGATATTGGCAAGAACTGCAGTTGGGAACCGCGCAGAGGCCGTCTGCGCGGAACGCTTGAGACGAATGCAGCGATGCGTTGAACAGAGTTCCAACGGGGAAAGGAGAAAGCTTATGAACAATTCAGGTCGCAACAATCTGCCGCCGCAGTCGGCTACGCTGAATTCGGAGGCCTGCCGGAAGTGGATAGAGAGCAGGCGGCAGGAAAGCGCGTCCGCCACGACCGAGGCGCAGTGGAGCAGCGGCCCCGACGGCTACGGCGTCGGTCTGATTGCCGCCGACGAGGCGTCTCAGGAGCGCATCAAGGCAATCATGCGCGAGATCTGCGAACGCGAAAAACGGGCCGCAACAAAGGAAGCGGCGGCAGCCCCTGCCCCGGAACACAGGAAAGCATAGAAGAACAACGGGAATCGCCGGTCCGGCGATTCCCGTTTTTTGAAAGCGCTGCTTCAGCGCTTCTTCTTTTTGTGCTTCGACGAGGAGCCTCTGCGTATCTGCGCCTGCTTTTGCAATTGCTCGTACTTTTGCAGCTGCGCCTGCTTGCGCTTCTGCGCCTGTGTGT
The DNA here is from genome assembly GCA_024698225.1 of Oscillospiraceae bacterium. Lineage (GTDB taxonomy): Bacteria > Bacillota > Clostridia > Oscillospirales > Oscillospiraceae > Hominicoprocola. The sequence goes on from JAILRK010000076.1 coordinate 8,396, forward strand.
GCTTCCGGGTTTCGTAGGACAGCGCCCATTTTGCTTCCAGGTTCTGTTCGATGGGCTCATAAACGCGGACGACGCAGAGAAGCACAATCCCGATGACGAAAAAAGCGATGCTTAAAAACTGGTAGGCGTCAAAAGGTCCGAGAACGTTGGGGAAGTCGGCGCGCAAAAACTCGGTCAGGAAACGGGACGCCGAATACAGAAGCAGATAGAGGGGGAAGACGGAGCCCGCCTGCCTGCTGCGCTTCCGGTACCAAAGCAAAACAAAAAACAGCGCAAGCGCAACAAGCGCCTCTACCAGTTGCACGGGGAATTCCGCCCTGTTCGTGTCCTGGTTGAAGTACCAGCTGTTCGGCATGGCAAACCCGGAGCAGCAGCCGTAAGAGAAACAGCCCATTTTGGAAAACGCCAGTTGAAGCGGAAGCGCGGGTGCAAGCAAATCGTGCGTATGCAGAAGACTTGTGCGAAAGAGCAGCGTCATGGAGCTGACCCCGAGAAACCATGCGGTCAGGGAACCGTAGTAATTCGCGGTCCCCTCGGTGAACCAGTCGCCAAAGGCCCTGTTGAAATAATTCAAAAGATAATATACGACGACAATGATGCCAAGCATCTGACAAAGCGCAATCAGCAGCCTGGTGACAGCGGACGACTGGCGCGCCGCAAGGGGCGAAATCGCACAGAAGCGTTTCAGCTGAAGCAGGATAAAAAGGACCATGGCGTAAGCGGACACATCGTTCCAGAAATCGTACAGATAGACGGTGCGTCCCATGAACTCCACGGTTTGAAGCATAGCGAATCATCTCCTGACAAGAATTGGGGAAGCGCACGGCGTCGAAACGCCGGAATGCCGGGCTGCGCGCAGAGCGCGTCCTCCTACAGCGCACGGGGTGAAACGTATTGGACCGGGGGCGGCGCCGTTGCCGTGCCGCGTTTCCCGCAGCAGACGGATACGGTGTAGCCCTTGTCCGGATGATGGCAACAGAACGTTGCATAGGACGCCGGCGTGATTGTGCGGAAATCCATGCCTAAGCCGAGCCCCTCAAACTTTGAAATCGCTTCCTTGGTTGTCCAGTATCGGGAAAACAACACGTCCGGGGCGGCGCTCGTTTCCAGACCGGCAAGTTCGGCGGCGTTGCAGACGCGGCGGGCAATGCGGGCGTCATAGGGAACGACGCGCTCCGCGTCAATGCCGACGTTGCGCTCCGAGACGGCGCAGACAACGGCGCGAGCGCAGTGACTCAGACTGAAGCAGACGGGCAGCTTCGCAAAAGAGGGCTTTCCATATTCGTTGAACTGGAATTCCGGGACGGAGGACACGTTGTACTCCCTGCGCAGGCCGAGGGACAGCAGCGCAATGGCGAGAACCGATTGCTTCCGGTGCTCCACGGAACGATACGATGAGACGGCTGCTTTACGCCATGCGGGCACAACGGAACGCAGGTGTTCTTCATACAGCTCGTCAGAGTAGCTGTTCAGGTCATCACAGATATAAATCATCTTATCCTCAGAATTCATCGGCGCTGCGTCCGCGCCCGTATGCGCGTCTCTCAAGCCGGAGGGACGCCCACGGGAACGGGCTGCAGCAGTGTCATGCGCGCTGCGCAATACGGCGGATGATTTCGGACAAATCGGCTGCACGGTGCTTTTGGAAATAGTGGTCCGCGCCATGAAGCACAATCAGCTCCGCGGGCCGGTCAAAAAAGCGGTCCCAGGCGGGCTTGACCCTGTCTGTATCCGGGGTGAATACGTCCGCATCGCTGACGACGACGATGGGGGCGGCGTCCGTAGGCACCCGCCGCTTCATGGAAGACATCTCGCGGAAAAAGGCAGCGGCGTCCTCCCGGAACTGCCTGACCAGACCGGCTTGCAATTCCTGCGGCAGGCTTCCCAAATCGATTCCGGCCTTGGTCAGCACCTTCAGAATCTGCCTGTCGCGCAGGAGCATCCAGGGATTGAACCATCTGCCGTACAGACGCACGCCGCGCGGCGGCGTATTTGCGCCGATGATGAGCCGGACGCGGTCCCGCTTCGCCAGGTGCTGATACAGCTTGATTGACAGTGCGGACCCGGCGCAGTGGCTGTAAAGAATGACCCCGTCCGCCCTGCCCGCGACGTCCTCAAGCTCGCGCAGGGCGGAGCGGAACGCTGTCTCGTTCAGGCTTGCGCGCCTGAGCGCATAGACGGAGGCGCGCGGCATGGCCTTTTGCAGTTCGACCGACAATTCCCAGAACGAGGCGTCGTTGCCGCCCGCGTACGGGATGCAGAAAACCGCGGGGGCGTTTTCTCCGTGGGAAAGTGCGCTGAACATTGTGAGGTCGCCCGCTTTGCGCGAATGAATGCAGGCTGCAAGCGCCGCCGGCGTGGGATTTGCATAGACGTCCTTTGCCGTCAGCCGATAGGACTCCGGCAAGTGGGACAGCATGTCGATGATGTGGAGACTGTTGCCGCCCGCGGCGAAGAAATCGAGCGTGCTGCTCACGCGCCCGCACTGCAGCACCCGTTCAAATTCGGCGCACAGCTCCGCCTCCAGGGGCGATGCCGGCGCGCGGTACGCGTCGCCTGCCGCGTATGCGGAGATGTCATACTGTGCCAGCGCCTTGCGTGAGATTTTCCCACTCGGCGTCATGGGGAACGCCTCTACGGGGATGAAAAGGTTCGGGACCATGTGATGGGGCAGGAAACGGCTGAGGCTCGATTTCAGCGACGCTTCGTTTACGGCGCCGCTCGCCTTGTAAAAGGCGCACAGAAAATCCGTGCCGTTTCTCTGCAGGACCACTGCCGCGGCGTTTGAGATGCCCGGGTATTCGCACAGCAGAGACTCGATTTCACCGAGCTCCACACGCATCCCGCGGATTTTTACCTGCGTGTCAATCCTCCCGTGCGGCTCTATCACGCCGTCCGGGCGGAGCAGCGCCAGGTCCGCGGTCCGATACAGGAGCCGGTGTTCAAAGAACGGATGCGGCACGTATTTCTCTTTGTTCAGCTCCGGCCGGTTCAGGTATCCGAGACCGATGCAGTCCCCGGAGACGCACAGCTCGCCCGGTACGCCGATGGGAAGAATCTGCTGCCGCTCGTCCATGATATAGATTTGCGTGTTCCGAATGGGATGACCCAGTGTAATGTCCTCGTCGAGCAGCGCGCAGCCGCAAATCCAGATGTGGTTTTCCGACGGACCGGAGGTGTTGAAGATGCGTGCGCCGGAATGCGCGCGCAATTCGCGCAGGACGTCGGCAGGGAACGGCTCGCCGCTCAACGCAACCGCCCGAAACGTGTTCAGGTAACCGAGATTTCCCTTGTCGGCGGTCAGAATCTTATATCGTGTCGGCGTTGTCTGCAGGAGCTGAATGTCGTGGTCAATGACGTATTGGGCAAAGAGCGCCTGGTTCGTTTGCTGGCGCTCCGTCGCAATGTGCACCGTTATGCCCGCGGCAAGCGGGATAACGGTCTCGCACAGAAACATATCAAAGGATATCGTGTTGATTGAGATGGTCGCGTCGTAAGGGCAGTCATCGGGGCGGAAGACCAGGTTGTGATATGCAAAATTGACGAGCCCCCGGTGGGTCAGGACGGAGCCCTTCGGCGTTCCGGTGGAGCCTGACGTATAGATGATATGCGCGCCCATCTCCGCCGAGACAGGGCTGTGGACAGCGTTGGACTGCGTCCTGTCCAGACGGACGTCATCGAGATGGAACAGGCGGGTTTTGCCGGAGAGGAAGGAACGCGCGTGCTCCTGACGGCTGGTGATGAGATAGCGGGCCTGACAGTCCGAGAGCATGGCGTTGATTCGCTCGGGAGGAACGGACAGGTCAATCGGCAGAAAAATGCCGCCGGACTTCAACACGGCCAGCTGCGCAACCAGAATCATCTCGCTGCGGTGCATGTACAGCGCCGCGATTTCGCCCGGCTTCAGGTCCAGTACCGCGGCGAGGTTGTTCGCCATGTGGTCCAGTTCAAGAAACGACAGGGAGCGATTGTCGCAGACAACGGCGCATTTTTGGGGGTGCTTCCTCACCTGGGCTTCAAACAGCTCGTGCAGACACGCGTCTCTGGGATAGGGGGAGGCGGTGTCGTTGAAGTCAAATACGATGCGGTGATACTCCTCCGGGGGAATCACGCTGAGGTCGGCGGCATGCCGCCGGTCGTTTTCAATGATTTGCGCAATGATATGCTGGATTCTGGCGGATAAGAGCGCCGCCTCCGCTGCGTCGGGAAACAGCTCGAGCCGGTAATCATAGGCAATCTCAAGGCGGTGGTCTCCGTTCCGGTCGTCGATGTGAAGGGTCAGGGCGTTTTCTGAGCAGCCCTGAAAAAACCAGTCCACGGAGTCGATTGCTTCGGCGTTGACGGATGAGTTTTCGTAGCTGACCATCACGTCGTAGAGTCTGGACACCTCGGGGTGAAGGCGCGTCACGCTTGCCTGAATGTCGTTGAGCGCATACCGGCAGTGGCGGTAGACCGCCGCGGTCGTTTCCGCATAGGCCGCAAGGATTTCGTCGATGCTCATGTCCGGACGGACGGTGACAGAAACCGGCATTGTGGAAACGTACATGCCGACGGTTCGCTTCGCGGCGATGCCGTCGCGGTTTATGACCGGGGTACCCAGAACAACGGGGCTGACATGGTTGATGCGAAAGAGGTACAGGGCGACCGCTGTCTTGTACAGGGCATCCGGAGAAATGCCCTTTGCGTCGCAATACCGCAGGATGGCCGCGGTGTCGGCTTCGGAAAGGACGCAGACGTAGCGCGCGGCAGGAATGGCGTCGCTTTTGGGAAGACCGGGCTTGATGTACGAGACCGCAGAAAAGGTTCGGGCGAACGAATCCCAGTACGCCTTGTCCCTCAGACAGCGCCTGCTATCCCGGTATGCCGCGCCGTCGCGGATGAAGTCGGTGTAGGAGGGCAGCGCGGCAAAGCGCTGCGCACCCGTCTGCTCCGCAGTCGCGTATTCGGAAATCAGGTTTGCAATCAGGTTGGCGCTCCAGCCATCGCAAATCAGGTGATGGATGACCATGAAAACCGCGTGCCTGCCGTCCTGCCTGACGATAAAAAACCGATAGAGGGGATGCCCGGATACTTCAAACGGCCGCCGCACCTCGTCCGAAATCGCACGGCTGCGTTCCTCCCGGCTTTTGGAGGTGAAATCCCACAGCGGGATGCTTTGGCGTGCATACGCGGCAACGGACTGCCTGACCGTTCCGGAATCGACGGACAATCTGAGCCGCAGTGCGTCGGCGTTTTCAATCAGTTTGTTGATGGCATTGTCCAGAACAATCGGGTCGGAGGCCGCATTGTCCGGGGAAAAGGTAATCATTCCGGCGATGTTGCCAATCGCCGTGCCCTCATGGAGCTTTTGCAGATTCCAGATGTTCTGCTGAGGGGTAGTCAACGTCAGGTTCTCCACGCGCTTTCCTGCTTTCTCTTGCCTTTGGGTCACGTTCCGGGAGAGATGGAATTGCTGAGTCGGGGACATTTCCGGTCACTGTCCGCTTGTTAAGGCTTGCAGCAGCAGGACGACGTCGTTGACCGTTTGCATGGTTTTGATTTGCCGGTCCGGCACCTCGACGTCAAACGCATCCTCGAATCGGCCGACAAGGCTGACCACGTCAAACGAGGACAGCCCCAAATCATTGACAAGGCGGCTGTCCGGGCGGATTCGCCCGCCCGGGATGCCCTGATAATCGGCAATGATGCTTACAACAAGATCAAACATGTGCATGGTCCTCTTTCTGCTGACGAATGATTTTTTTTGTGGTGGTTTTGCGAAATGCGGTGTCTCGCAGGCGCACCGAGGCGATTGCCTTATACGGAGGCAGGCGGCGGTTCAGCCGGAGTATCTGCTCCTGAAAGTATTCCTGCGGGTCCTCGAGAGATTTGCAGTAGTCCTCATCCGGCGCAATCTCTGCGGTGAGCCGGTTGTCCGCAGCGCTTACCATGACCTCCTGAACGCCGGGTATCCTGCCGAGATAGGTCTCAAGCTCCTCCGGGGATACGTTTTTTCCGTTGCTCAGAATGATGAGATTTTTGATGCGACCGGTCACGTAGAGAAACCCGTCGCGGTCTGTTTTGCCGATGTCGCCGGTGTGGAACCAACCGTCCTGCATGGCAGCGGACGTTTCCGCGGCGAGGTTGTGATAGCCCAGCATGACGATATCGCCCTTTACGCAGATTTCACCCTCCTCGTCTTCGCCCTTCCTGTCAATCCGGACGGAGACGCCGGGCAGAGCCTGCCCGACGCTGCCGGGACGGTGGTGACCGAGCCGGTTGACACTCACGACAGGCGAGCACTCCGAGATGCCGTACCCGTTCAGCACAGGAATGCCATAGGATGCAAAGCGTGCCGAGAGCTCCGGGTCAAGCGGAGCGCCGCCGGAGATGAAAAAGGAGAGCGCGCCGCCGAGGCCCTTGCGGACGCTGCCGAAACAGAGACCGCGCAGATGGATGCCGACAGCATCAAAGGGCCTGCACAGAAGGTCAAGCGCCGGCAGAACACCCGCAAGCCTGCGCTCGGAAATGCTGCGCCGGATTTTTTTGTCCAGCATTTCCAGAATCATGGGAACAACGGTCAGGAACGAGGGGCGGAAGGACGCAATCAGCTCCGCGGCGTATTTGAGGCTGGTCGGTATCAGCGTGTCGACGCCTGCCGTAATGCTGCACAGGACGTTGACCGTAAAGGCAAACGTATGGTGAAAGGGGAGCAGGGCAATCGTTCTTCCGTACAGCCGGACAAAGGCGCATGCGGCGCGTGCGTCCGCACACAGGTTGTTCTGGGACAGAACAACGCCTTTGCTCCTTCCGGTTGTGCCTGAGGTGTAAATCAGTGCCGCCGGAGCATCCCGAACCGTCGGCAGCCACGCCGCCGGCGCTTCACGCTCGACGCGGGCATAAAGCGCCGCCTGTTCCGCCCCGTCAAGCGCGGGAAGCCTGTCCTGCAGCTCGTGGAAGACGTCTTTGTAGGCGGACGAGAACACCAGGAAATGACAGTCGCATTCCGTCAGCAATTCGGCGATATCCTCTGCCGCCAGTTCCCTGTCTATGGGAACGATGACGTTGCCGCTGCAGACCACCGCAAAATACGTCAGAATCCACTCATAGCAGTTCTCTCCCAGAACGGCAACGTGCCGGCCCGAGCCAATCGTCCGCTGCAGACAGGCGGACAGCTTTCTGACCTCGGCGTTCAGCTGTGCATAGCTGACCCGGCGCTCGCCGGACCGCCGCTTCGTTCGGAACACCGGCCGGTTCCCATATCTGGCCATGGCCACGTCCAGCAGCTCCGGCAAATCGTGATACACGGGAACCTCGTAATGCGGGTAGGGCTTGTTCATGCGGGTTTTCCTCTCTGCGAACCGGCTTCCGCCGCTTCGCGGTGTGTAGTCATAAAGGGCACGCCGCGGCGGCGGACCGAGTCACACGAGCTGGAAGAGATAGAACTTGAGGTAGTCCGTCTCCGGCACGTTCCAGAGGATGGGGTGGTCCGGCGACTGCTGGCGCGCCTCAATCTGGCGCAGCTCGACCTTCGCGTCCCGCGCGGCGTCGCGGAGCATGCGCTCAAAGCGCGCCGCGGGCATGAAGTGGCTGCACGACGCGGTGGCGAGGTAGCCGCCGCGGGGCAGAAGGCGCATGGCGCGCAGGTTGATTTCCTTGTAGCCGCGCTCCGCATTCGCCGCGGTCTCGCGGGACTTGGTGAAGGCGGGCGGGTCGAGGATGATGAAGTCAAAGGCGCGGTGCCCCTGCTCCTCCATGCGCGGCAGCAGGTCAAACACGTCGGTGCAGAGGAACGCCATCCGGTCGCCCAGACCGTTGCGCTCGGCGTTGGCGCGCGCCATGGCGACGGCGCTCTCGCTGATGTCCACGGCGGTCACGCCCTCCGCGCCGCCCTTGGCGGCGTTGAGTGCAAACGAGCCGGTGTGGGTGAAGCAGTCCAGCACGCGCCGCCCGTGCGCCAGCTGCGCCACGGCGCGGCGGTTGTATTTCTGGTCGAGGAAGAAGCCGGTTTTCTGCCCGTTCTCCACGTCCACGCGGTAGTAGATGCCGTTCTCGCAGATTTCCGTGACGGCGCTCTCCGGCGTCGGCAGACCGGGCAGCGGGAACCAGCCCTTGTTCTGCGCAAGCCCCTCGCGCTCGCGCAGCGCGACGTCGTTGCGCTCGTAGAGTCCGCGGATGTCCGCGCCGTCTTCGCGCAGCGTCTCGACGAGGAGGGGGAAGAGCGTGTCCTTGATGCGCTCGATGCCGACGCAGAGCGTCTGCGTGACCAGCAGGTCGCCGAAGCGGTCAACGGTCAGCCCGGGGAAGCCGTCCGCCTCGCCGAAGACCACGCGGCAGCAGGACAGGTCCTCCTCGCCCATGACCGCCTTGCGGTACGCCCAGGCCCAGCGCACGCGCCGCTGCCAGAACGCCGCGTCAAGCGCGTCGTTGGCGTTGCGGGTGACGAGGCGCACGCGGATTTTGCTGTGCAGGCTCAGAAAGCCGGTGCCGAGATAGCGCCCCTTCTCACTCACCGCGTCCACCGTCGCGCCGTTCTCGCACGCGCCCTCGATGCGCGCAACGTCGCTTTCATAAATCCACGGGTGCCCGCCGTTTGCCCAGCGCGCGCCCTTTTCGGTGACGATGACCCTCGGATAGCTTCGGCTGGCTTTCATAGCGGCACCTCCGGTGCGGCGTCTGCCGCAAGTGAATCGAAATAGCGGTAATAGGGCATGAGAAAGCGGAACCCCTCCAGCACGTCGTCGGCAAGCTGCGGCGTGAACAGCACGCCCTCGCAGTTGTCATCAAAGGAGATGCCGAGGTTTTTGCGGTTGTACCACGGGGCAAGCAGCTTGCCGGGGTCCCCCTTGGGACGCTTGTACTCGTCGCCGTAGAGGGAGAATTTGGAGCGGTTGAGCCGCCGCGCCAGCGTGCTCAACGGCTTCGGGTCGCGGTCGATGCGCGCGCGGTGTTTTGCCGCCAGCTCCGGCGTCATGTCCCAGAAGCCGCAGCCGTAGCTGTAGTAGTTGGGCGCAAGCTCAAAGTAGAACGCCGGTCTGCCCTGCTGCACGCTGTGTGCGCGCGCGATGACGAGCCAGAGATGGTCCTTGTAGGGTCCGCGCCCGTACAGCCGCCGTGCGTCGCGGTAGATGCGGCTGACGTGCTGGGTGAAGCCCTCCCGGGGATACGCGGCGCTCATCGCCTCGAACAGCTGCTGCGACAGCGCGCGCAGGGGCCGGTCCACGTAGTCCAGGTAGTCCTGCTTGTGCGCCGCGAACCACGCGCGCTCGTTGTTGAGGGAGATGCCCCAGAGAAACTCCACGGCGTTTTGGGAAAAGCCTTGAAACATAGTCTTCGCTCCTGATGATTGATGATGGTATTATAGTCCCAACGGCTGTGAAAAAGCAAGAAAAAAGCCCGCGTCGTGAAAGACACGGGCTTTATCAAAGACAGAAGGTATTCCCTCCGTCCTTGAGAACGTGGGGAGGAAGCTTACTTGCCGGCAGCCTCGTCGACCTTGTGCATGTGCTCGGCCAGGCAGAGCATCTTGTCGGAATAGCCGTACTCGTTGTCGTACCAGGACACGACCTTGACGAAGTGGTCGTTCAGGGCGATACCGGCGAGCTCGTCGAAGATGGAGGTGCGCGGGTCGCTCAGGAAGTCGGAGGAGACGACCATCTCGTTGGTGTAGCCCAGAACGCCCTTGAGGGAGCCCTCGGAGGCGGCCTTCATGGCGGCGCAGACATCGGCATAGCTGGCGCTCTTCTCGAGCACGACGGTCAGGTCGACGACGGAGACGTCACAGGTGGGAACGCGCATGGACATACCGGTCAGCTTGCCGGCGACGGCGGGCAGAACCTTGCCGACGGCCTTGGCGGCGCCGGTGGAGGAGGGGATGATGTTCTGGGAAGCGGTGCGGCCGCCGCGCCAGTCCTTCAGGGACACGCCGTCGAGAATCTTCTGGGTCGGGGTGACGGAGTGAACGGTGGTCATCAGGCCTTCCTTGATGCCGAAGTTCTCTTCGATGACCTTGGCAATCGGGGCGAGGCAGTTGGTGGTGCAGGACGCGTTGGACACGAAGGTCATGTCCGGCGTATACTTGTCGAGGTTGACGCCGCAGACGAACATCGGGGTGTCATCCTTCGCGGGAGCGCCCATGATGACGTGCTTCGCACCGGCGTTGATGTGCGGCTGGGCCTTTTCCTTGGTCAGGTTGATGCCCGTGGACTCAGTGACGATCTCGGCGCCGATGTCGCCCCACTTGAGGTTGTTGGCATCCTTCTCGCAGAAGACGGGAATCGCCTTGCCGTTGACGATGAGCTTGCCGTCGGCATAGCTGACGTCACCGGGGAACTTGCCGTGCATGGAGTCGTACTTGAGCAGGTAGGCGAGATACTCAGCGTCGCAGAGGTCATTGATGCCGACGATCTCAACGTCGGGGTGGTTCAGGCTGTTGCGGAAAATCATACGGCCAATGCGGCCAAAGCCGTTGATACCAACTCTTGTGGTGCTCATAAATTCATTTCCTTTCATTTATGGAATATATCAAATGTATGGTACGTCCAGTATTATATCGTATTTTCCGTGGAATGCAAGGAAAATTTGAAAAAATTTCAGAAGGCGACGAAATAGTTGTTTTTTGAACAAAAGTCTGCTATCCTAAAGATGCAACTTATGACATTTGGACGGATACTATCCGAAAAAGCGCACTCCGTTCACCGGGAGGGCGCGCTTTGGGGAGGTCACGATGCGAAATCACAACGAGTTGGGGCGGTGTGTGCGCGCCGCCTGCCGGGATTGAGACCATGGCGGAGCGTGTGCTGATTGCCATGAGCGGCGGCGTGGACTCCAGCGTTGCCGCGCTGCTGCTGCAGCGCGCGGGCTATGACTGCGCGGGCGGCATGATGACGTTGCACGGCGGCGAGTCGGCGGATGACGCCCGCGGCGTGGCGGAGCGCCTGGGCATGCCCTTCCACCTCTTTGACGAGCGGGAGCGCTTTGCCCGCCTGGTGATGGACCGCTTTGTGGCGGAGTACGAGGCGGGGCGCACGCCCAACCCCTGTATTGAGTGCAACCGCCGCCTCAAGTTCGGCGCGTTCCTCGACCGCGCGCTGGCGATGGGCTTCCCGCATATCGCCAGCGGGCACTATGCCCGCACGGCGTATGAGGGCGGGCGCTGGCATCTCCTGCGCGGGAGGGACCGCAGCAAGGACCAGAGCTACGTGCTCTTCCGGCTTACGCAGGCGCAGCTGGAGCACCTGCTGCTGCCCGTGGGGGAGTATGACAAGGACAGCATCCGCGCCATGGCGGAGGCGGCGGGCCTGTGCAACGCGCACAAGCGGGACTCGCAGGACATCTGCTTCGTGCCGGACGGCGATTACGTGGGCTTTCTGCAGCGCTACGGACACGTCGTGCTGCGCCAGGGCGACTTCGTGGACCGCACGGGCGCCGTGCTGGGACGGCACCGCGGGCTGGTGGCCTACACGACGGGGCAGCGCAAGGGGCTGGGCGTCAGCGCGTCCCGGCGGCGCTATGTCATCGCCAAGGACGCCGCGGCGAATACGGTGCTGCTCGGAGACGACGCGGAGCTGTACACCGCGGAGCTGTGCGCGAATGACCTCAACTGGATAGAGCCGGCGCCGGTGCGGCCGCTGCGCGTCACGGCAAAGACGCGCTACAGCCAGCAGGAGACCGCGGCGACGGTCCTGCCCGCGGCGGACGGCACGGTGCGCGTCCGCTTTGACACGCCTGTGCGCGCGGTCACGGCGGGGCAGGCGGTCGTGTTTTACGACGGCGAGCGCGTCGTCGGCGGAGGAACGATACAGGAATGGAACAGAACGGAAACGGACTGCGGTTGATGTTGATAAGGAGGCATGAACATGAAACTGCAAGTGGTACGCGCGGACCCGGCGGGAAACGTCACGCTCTTTGTGCTCGATTGGGTGGAGCGGGAGCGGCGTCCCGCCATTGCGGCGAAGCTGATGGAGATGGAGGCGTTCGGGGCGGAGCAGATTGGCTTTGCCTGCCCCGCGCCGGAGGGCTTTGACGGCTGCATGGAGATGGCGGGCGGCGAGTTCTGCGGCAACGCCAGCCGTGCCTACGGCATGCTCTGCGCCAAGGAGAAGGGAATCGTCGGCAAGGCGCATCTCATGCTGCAGGTCAGCGGCAGCGACCGCCCCGTCGGCGTGGACCTGGACACGGCGGCGCGCACGGCGCGCGCGGCGATGC
>JAILRK010000100.1 GCA_024698225.1 Oscillospiraceae bacterium
ACCGCGGAGAGCGCCGCCGAGGCGCTGCGCAGCTGCGAGGGCATGTATTTCCCGCGCGGCGTACTGAACGCGGCGGACCTTGCAAACCTCTCCTCCGAGGAACTGACCGAGCGTCTGGTCGAGGCGTCCGAGCGCTTCTACAACGCCAAGGAGGAGGCGCTGACCTCCCCCATCATGCGCGAGCTGGAGCGCGTGGTCATGCTGCGCGTCGTGGACGAGTACTGGATGGACCACATCGACGCCATGCAGGAGCTGCGCCAGGGCGTCCGCCTGCAGGCCTACGGCAACAAGAACCCCGTGGACGAATACAAGCGCATCTCCCTCGATATGTTTGAGGAGATGATTGCCGCAATCCAGAACGACACGGTGCGCCGCATCTTCTCCGCCCGCGTCAAGACGGAGTCCGAGGTCAAGCGCGAGCGCGTGGCGGAGGGCATCAACGCCACCACCGCCGGCGACGGCACGGTGAAGCGCCAGCCGCGCAAGGTCAAGAAAATCGGACGCAACGACCCCTGCCCCTGCGGCAGCGGCAAGAAGTACAAGCAGTGCTGCGGAAGATAACCGACAGCTGCGAGGCACGTATCATGTCCTTTACCGAACACAACTGCAACGGTCTGGTATACGACACCGCCGACGGTCTGAGCGCCGTCGGCGGCGTGTGCCATGCCTTCACCACGCGGCACGGCGGCGTCAGCCCCGCGCCCTTTGACGCGCTCAACTTCTTTGAGCGCGGCGGTGACACGGTTGAAAACGTGCGGGAGAACTACCGTCTGCTCGGCAAGGCGACGGGGCTGGATTTCTCCCGCGCCGTCGGCTGCCGCCAGATTCACGGCGACCGCGTGCGCTACGTCCGCGCCGAGGACGCGGGCAAGCTCCTGTGGGACGAGCGCCCCTATGACGCGGACGCCATGCTCACCGACGTGCCGGGTCTGCCCCTCGTTGTCTACTCCGCGGACTGCTGCACCATCCTGCTCTACGACCCGACCTGCCGCTGCGTCGGCGCGGTGCACGCGGGCTGGAAGGGCACGGCGCTGGGCATTGCGCTCAAGACGCTGGTGTCCATGATGAGCGCCTACGGCGCGGACCCCATGACCATCCGCGCCGCCATCGGACCGTCCATCGGCGCGTGCTGCTTTGAGACGGACAGCGACGTCCCCGATGCGATACGCGCGGAGCTGAGCCGGAGCGCCGACCGCTTCATCACCCGGGCTCCGAACGGCAAGTACCACGTCGACCTCAAGCAAATCAACCGCCTGTGGTTGCTGCGCGGCGGACTGGACCCGCGCAACGTCGCGGTGCACCCCGACTGCACGATGTGCCGTCCCGAGCGCTATTGGTCACATCGGCGTCTCGGCGCGCGACGCGGCGGGCAGATTGCCGTCATTGCTCTGGAGGCGCTATGAAACACCTGCTTATGATTGTGCCGCTGCTGGCACTCTGCCTGACGCTGAGCGGCTGTCTGGAGCCCGAGCCCGTCGAGCCGGAGGATTTCTGGGAGATGGACGAGACCATTGAGATACAGCCGGTTGAGGAGGCGCCGACGGTCTTCACCCTGCCGTATCTGAGCAGTCAGTCCCTCAACCCCATCACCTGCTCCGACGGCGTGCAGCAGGCGGCGGCGTCGCTGCTGTACGAGGGGCTGTTCACGCTGGATGCGCAGTTCAACGTCCAAAACGCCCTGTGTGCGTCCTACGTCCGCAGCGGAAACGGACTTTCCTACACCTTTACGCTCCGCGACGGCGTCACGTTTACCGACGGTTCCTCCCTCACGCCCGCCGACGTGGTCGCCGCCTACCGCCGCGCGCAGGTCTCTGACCGCTATGCCGCCCGCTTTGCCAACGTCTCCGGCATCCGCGCCGGACGCGGCACGGTCATCCTCACGCTGCTCAAGGCGGACAGCGCGTTGCCCGCGCTGCTGGACATCCCCATCATCAAATCCGGCACGGACAAATACCCCGTTCCCATCGGGACGGGTCCCTACCGCTTCGTCACCGACGCGGACGGCGACTGTCTGCTGCGCAACGAGAACTGGTGGGGCAACGGCGAGGGCCTGCCGGAGCGCATCGCCCTCATCGCCGCCAAGGACGCGGACGCCGCGGCGTATCTGTTCACCGCCAACCGCGCCCATCTGCTCACTGCGGACCTGCTCAGCAACGCACCGGCGGCGTCCATCGGCGGCGTTGACCTGAGCGACGCGCCGACATCCACGCTGTATTATCTTGGCTTCAACGCGAAAAGCGGCGGCACGGCGAACAAGGCGCTGCGCGCCGCGATGAATGCCGCGCTGGACCG
>JAILRK010000106.1 GCA_024698225.1 Oscillospiraceae bacterium
CCGACCAGCAGCACGGCGCTCCACAGGCCCGCCTGCACCGCCCCGATGGGCAGCCCCTTCAGCCGCTTGCCCAGCCCGACGAGCAGCGCGTCCCGCGGTCCGCAGCCCTGCGCCGCCGACATATAGAAATACTGCCCGAGCGCCATCAGCGCAAGCCCCGCAACTATCGTCAGCACCCCGGGCAGCACGCCCGCCGTCTCCGGAAACGGGTCAAGGGTCTGGAAAAGCTGGACGAAATTCCCGGTCAGCAGCGCGTCAAGCAGCGTGCCGAAGCCGATTTTCTCCCGCATCCACAGGTCCAGCAGCACGATGACCACGCTCATGGCGGTCATGGCCATGCCATAGTTCAGCGGCGTCCGCCCGGCGACGCCCATGCCCAGGCAGTCCCACGGCGCAAGGCCGAGGTTGGCGCGGATGGTCAGGTGCACGCCCAGCGAAAAGACCAGCAGCCCCACCACGATGTTCCGCCATCCGCGCACAATCCGCTTTCGCTCCATAGCAATTACCCCACTCATCGTTTTCTTCGCGCGGGTCCGCCCCGCGCCCCGCCGTCTCCCGCGGGACACCTCATTGTACGTTCGTTCCCTCGCCATGGCAACAGAAATTTTTCCGCCTCCCTTCCGCGCTTTCCCGCCGCGCCATTTGCGCGAGTTCCCTGTTGCATCCCATCCCGTTTTCGTTTATAATAGTCCCAAGCGATACAACAAGAATGGGAGGAGATTCGGATATGTATACTCAACAGGGCGTTTACCTCGGTCTGGCGGGCGAAAAGCGCGTGCATCTGGACCTGTCCATGGCGAACCGCCACGGGCTGATTGCCGGCGCAAGCGGCACCGGCAAGACCATCACGATGAAGGTGCTGGCGGAGTCCTTCTCCGACGCGGGCGTGCCGGTGTTCCTCTGCGACATCAAGGGCGACGTGTCCGGCCTTGCCGAGGCGGGCGAGGACAGCGAGGGCATGCAGAAGCGCATTGACCGCTTCGGCATTCGCGATAACTTTGCCTTCCGCTCTTACCCCGTCACCTTCTGGGACGTGTACCAGCAGTCGGGCCACGCGGTCCGCGCCGCCGTGTCCGACATGGGCCCGGAGCTGCTGGCGCGCATTCTCTCCCTCACCGACGCGCAGCAGGGCGTGCTGGACATCATCTTCCACTTTGCGGACGACCACGGCCTGCTGCTCACCGACCTCAAGGACCTCAAGGCGATGGTGCGCTACGTGGGCGAGCACCGCACCGAGCTGCTGACCGAATACGGCAACGTGTCCCCGCAGTCCCTCGGCGGCATCACCCGCGCGCTGATTCCGCTGGAGGCGCAGGGCGGCGACCTGTTCTTCGGCGAGCCGACGCTGGACATCATGGACCTCATGCGCCGCGAGGACGGGCGCGGCGTCATCAACCTGCTCGACTGCGTGAAGCTCGCCCGCAACCCGAAGCTCTACGCCACCTTCCTGCTCTGGCTCATGAGCGAGCTGTTCGAGCGCCTGCCCGAGGTCGGCGACCTGGAGGAGCCGAAGCTCGTCTTCTTCTTTGACGAGGCGCACATGCTCTTCTCCGACGCGCCGCGCCTGCTGGTGCAGAAGATTGAGCAGATGGTCAAGCTGATTCGCTCCAAGGGCGTGGGCATCTGGTTCGTGACGCAAAGCCCCTCCGACATCCCCGACTCCGTGCTCGCCCAGCTCTCCGGGCGCGTGCAGCACGCGCTGCGCGCCTATACCCCGTCCGAGCAGCGCGCCGTGCGCGCCGCGGCGAATTCCCTGCGCCCCAACCCCGCCTTCCGCACCGAGGACGCCATCACCGCGCTCGGCGTGGGCGAGGCGCTGGTCTCGCTGCTGCAGGAGGACGGCGTGCCCGGCGTGACCGAGCTGGTGAAGGTCATCTGCCCGCAAAGCCGCATGGCGCCCTGCGACGACGCGACCCGCCGCGCCAGCATGCAGCGCGACGGCATGGACTGGTACGACAACGCCGTGGACGGCGACTCCGCCTACGAGGTGCTGCAGCGCAAGCACGACGAGGCGGCGGAACAAATCGCCCAGGAGAAGCAGCGCGCCGCCGAGGAGAAAGAGCGCATCGCCGAGGAGAAGCAGCGCCAAAAGGAACTCGCCGCCGAGGAAAAGCAGCGCCAGAAGGAGCTTGCCGCCGAGGAGAAGCGCCGCGAGCGCGAGGAGGCTGCCGCCGAGCGCAAGCGCGAGCGCGAAGAGGAGGCCGCCGCACGCAAGCGCGAGCGTGAGGAGGAGCGCCGCATCGCCGCCGAGGAGCGCAAGGTGGAGCGCCGCAAGTCCCGCATCGAGCAGCAGGTCATCAGCACGGGCGCGCAAATCATCAAGCGCGGGCTGATGAACACCATCTTCGGCGGAAAAAAATAAGAAAATCCGCAAATAACACTTGCAATTCATATACTTCTATGGTATATTGACCGAGAAGGTAGGGAAAGAGTGGACTTTGGTCCGCTCTTTCTTTTGGCAAAAACTCAATTTTTGCCAAAACCGCAACAAATTTTGCGACTTGAGAACGGGTGTGTGCCGATATGAAAAAAATCACCGAGCTGGTGCGCGAGCTGGCGGAGCCGGTCGTCACGGAGGCGGGCTGTTCGCTCTGGGACGTGGAATACGTCCGCGAGGCGGGGCAGTGGTATCTGCGCCTGCTGATTGACAAGGACGGCGGCGTGGACATTCTCGACTGCGAGGCGATTTCCCGCCGCGTCAGCGACCTGCTGGACGAGGCGGACCCCATCGAGACGAGCTATATTTTCGAGGTCGGCTCCGCAGGCGCCGAACGCGCGCTCAAGCGGCCCTCGGATTTCGCGCGTTACCTCGGCGCGCCCGTCCTGCTGAAGACCTACCGCGCGCGCGACGGACGCAAGGAGTTCGCCGGCACGCTGAACGCCTACGAGGACGGCGCGGTCACGCTGGGCGTGGGCACGCAGACCCTGCGCTTTGAAAAGGACGAAATCGCGCTGGTGCGCCTGCGCGTGGAATTCTGAGCAGGACGCAGACACAGACGATTCACCGATAAATCTTGAACAGGAGTTATCCAAACCATGAAATGCGATGAAATTTTTGCCGCGCTTGCGCTTCTGGAAAAGGAGCGCGGCATCTCCAAGGACTTTATGATGGAGAAAATCGTGCAGGCGCTGTCCACTGCCTACAAGAAAGACCATCCCGGCGTCGAGAACGTCCACGTCGAGGTCAACAACGCGAAGAAGGACCTGCGCATGTTCGTGCAGAAGGTCGTCGTGGAGGAGGTCGAGAACCCCCAGGCCCAGATTTCGCTGGAGGACGCGAAGGAAATCTCCGCCAAGCACGACCTCGGCGACGTGGTCAACTTCCCCGTGGACACGGTGGAGTTCGGGCGCATCGCCGCCGGCAACGGCAAGCAGGTCATCATCCAGGGCCTGCGCGAGGCGGAAAGCGGCATGGTCTACGACGAATATAATTCCAAGACCCACGAGATTCTCACCGGCGAGGTGCATCGCATCGACCCGCGCACGGGCAACGTCTCGGTGCGCATCGGCAGCGGCACGGAGGCGACCGACGCCGTGCTCGCCAGCAGCGAGCAGGTCAAGGGCGAGACGCTGGTCGAGGGTCAGCGCGTCAAGGTCTATCTGGTGGACGTGCGCCGCCAGACCCGCGGGGCGCAGGTGGTCATCTCCCGCACGCACCCGGGCCTTGTGAAGCGCCTGTTTGAGCTGGAGGTCCCCGAGATTTTCGACGGCGTGGTCGAAATCCGCTCCATCGCCCGCGAGGCGGGCAGCCGCACGAAGATGGCGGTCTGGAGCAACGACCCCAACGTGGACCCCATCGGCGCCTGCGTCGGTCAGCACGGCACGCGCGTGAACAACATCGTCAACGAGCTGCACGGCGAGAAAATCGACATCATCAAGTTCAGCGAAACGCCGCAGGAGTACATCGCCGCGGCGCTCGCCCCGGCGGACGTCGTCGAGGTGCGCATGGCGGACGAGGGCAAGGCCTGCCGCGTCATCGTGCCGGACGACCAGCTCTCCCTCGCCATCGGCAAGGAGGGGCAGAACGCCCGCCTTGCGGCGCGTCTGGTGGGCTATAAAATCGACATCAAGCCCGCGTCCTTCCGCGGCAGCGCGGAGGAGGCCGCCGAGCAGGCGGCGCAGCCCGGCGCGGCAATCTGACGCACAGAAAGGAGCGGCCGCCATGCTCAAGCCCAAGAAAATCCCGCAGCGCCAGTGCGTTGGCTGCCGCGAAATGAAGGAAAAACGCGCGCTGGTGCGCGTGGTGAAGTCGCCGGAGGGGGAAATCAGCCTCGACTTCGGCGGCAGGAAGCCCGGGCGCGGCGCCTACGTCTGCCCCGACCCGGACTGCCTCAGGCGGGCGCGCAAGTCGCGCGCGCTGGAGCGGGCGTTCGCGGCGGCGATTCCCGCGGAGGTCTACGACGCGCTGGAACAGGAGATGGCGAAGGGTGAATAAGGTATTGTCGCTCATCGGCCTCGCCAAGCGGGCGGGGCGCGTCGAGGCGGGCGAGGAGCCCGTCGGCGCGGCGGCGCGCGCACGCGACGCGCG
>JAILRK010000108.1 GCA_024698225.1 Oscillospiraceae bacterium
GACCAGTGCGCAGCCGACGAGCGCCAGCAGCAGCGCCGCCAGCTTGCGGCGGGTGATGGGCGAGCGCCAGAGCAGCGCGCTCATCACGACCACCATCGACGGCGCGAGGTAGAGCAGAATGCCCGCCACGGCGAGTGAGCACTCCATCTGGCAGTTGAAGTACACCCACGAGAGCGTCAGGATGCTCAGAAGCCCGCTGCCCATGAAAATCGGCAGGTCGCGCGCTCGCACGCGGAACACGCCGCGGCGGAACAGCGCGAACACGAGCGTCAGCAGCACGAAGCTGAAGAAGTTGCGCACGAACACGCGGTTGTTCATCTCCACGCCCGCGCTTGCAAGCAGGCGGTTGAACACGCCGATGTAGCCCCAGCACACCGCGCCGAGGACGACAAAGGCATAGGACAGATATCGTTTCATTTGGCGTCCTCGTTTCGCAGCTCGATGATGCGGTCGCGGAGGATGGCGGCGTACTCGAACTCGAGCAGCCTGCTCGCCTCCTGCATTTCCTTTTCGAGCTTGCGGATCTGCTCGTCGCGCTCGCGCTCGGAGAGCTTGCGCTTGCCGCGGCGGCGGGCGGAGTCCTCTTCCTTCTTGCTGATTTCCAGCACCTCGCGGACGTCCTTGCGGATGGTCTGCGGCACGATGCCGTGCGCCTGGTTCCAGGCGTCCTGAATGGCGCGGCGGCGCTCGGTCTCGTCGATGGCGCGGCGCATCGAGGGCGTGATGCTGTCGCCGTAGAGCACCACCAGCCCGTCGGCGTTTCTTGCCGCGCGCCCGATGGTCTGAATCAGGCTGGTTTCGGAGCGCAGGAAGCCCTCCTTGTCCGCGTCGAGAATGGCGACCATCGACACCTCCGGCAGGTCCAGACCCTCGCGCAGCAGGTTGATGCCCACCAGCACGTCGAATGCGCCGAGGCGCAGGTCGCGAATCAGCTCCATGCGCTCCAGCGTCTCCACGTCGGCGTGCATGTAGCGCACCTTCACGCCCACGCCCTTGAGGTACTCGGTCAGGTCCTCCGCCATCTTCTTGGTCAGCGTCGTCACCAGAACGCGCTCGTCGCGCGCGGCACGGGCGTTGATTTCGCCCAGCAGGTCGTCAATCTGCCCCTCGACGGGGCGGACCTCGACGCGCGGGTCCAGCAGACCCGTCGGGCGGATGACCTGCTCGACAATCTGCCCCGCGCGCTCGCGCTCGTAGTCGCCGGGGGTGGCGGACACGTAGACGCGCTGGTGGACGCGCTGCTCGAACTCCTCGAACTTCAGCGGGCGGTTGTCAAAGGCGCAGGGCAGGCGGAAGCCGTACTCCACGAGGCTGTTCTTGCGCGCGCGGTCGCCGTTGTACATGGCGTGCACCTGCGGCAGCGTGACGTGGCTCTCGTCCACGAAGAGCAGGAAGTCCTTGGGGAAATAGTCAATCAGCGTCATGGGCGCGGAGCCGACGGGCCGCCCGCCGATGACGCGGGAATAGTTCTCAATGCCGGTGCAGTAGCCCAGCTCGCGCATCATCTCGATGTCGTAGCGCGTGCGCTGGTGGATGCGCTGCTCCTCCACCGCCTTGCCCACGCTGCGGAAGTACGCCTCGCGCTCGGCCAGCTCGACCTCAATCTCGCCAATGGCGCGCTCCATCTTGTCCTTCGTCGTCACGTAGTGCGAGGCGGGGTAGATGACCGTGTGCGTCAGCAGGCGCAGGCTCTGCCCCGTGGTGGGCTGGAACTCGCTGATGCGGTCAATCTCGTCGCCGAAGAACTCCACGCGCACGGCGCGGTCGCGCCAGTAGGCGGGGTAAATCTCCACCGTGTCGCCGCGCACGCGGAAGCGGTTGCGCTCAAAGGCGACGTCGTTGCGCTCGTAGCGGTCCTCAATCAGGCGGCGCAGCAGCTCATCGCGCTCGAGGACCTGCCCGGGGCGCAGCGAAATCATCAGCTTGGCGAAGTCGTCCGGCTCGCCCAGGCCGTAGATGCAGCTCACCGACGAGACGACGATCACGTCCCGCCGCTCCAGCAGCGCGCAGGTGGCGGACAGGCGCAGGCGGTCAATCTCGTCGTTGGTGGAGGCGTCCTTGGCGATGTAGGTGTCCGTGTGCGGGATGTACGCCTCCGGCTGGTAGTAGTCGTAATAGGAGACGAAGTACTCCACCGCGTTTTCGGGGAAGAACTCCTTGAACTCGGCGCAGAGCTGGGCGGCGAGCGTCTTGTTGTGCGCCAGCACCAGCGTCGGGCGGTTGATTTTCTCAATCACGCTCGCCATGGTGAAGGTCTTGCCCGAGCCGGTGACGCCGAGGAGCACCTGCTCGTCCAGCCCCATGTTCACGCCCGCAACCAGCTTCTCAATCGCCTCGGGCTGGTCGCCGGTGGGCTGAAAGGGCGCATGCAGTTTGAAATCCATAGGCAGCCTCGCTCCTCTACTGCGGCGGCAGCAGTCCGTTGTCCCGCAGGGACACGAAGTCGTCGTCCGCCACGATGATGTGGTCAATCAGCCGGATGCCGATGCGGCGCAGGGCGTCCCACGCCGCCAGCGTGCTCTCGTTGTCGTCCTGCGAGGGCAGCGCCACGCCGCTGGGGTGGTTGTGGGAGAGAATCACCGCGCTGGCATTGCTCTGAAACGCGAGCTCCACGATGCGGCGCAGGTTCAGCGTCGCCGTGTCCGCGCTGCCGTCCGACACGGCGGTGCAGCGCAGCAGCTTGCCCTTCGCGTCCAGACAGGCGAGGTAGACCCGCTCCTCGCGCAGGCCGAAAAACAGCTCGACGAAAAAGCGCCCCGCCGCCTCGGTGTCCGCCAGAATCACCGGCTGCCGCGCCGAGACCGTGCGCGCGCGGCGCGCAAGCGGCAGCACCAGCGTCAGCAGCGTCGCGGCGCTGCGGCCCACGCCCTCCACCGCCTCCAGCTCGTTCAGCGGCGCGCAGAACACCGCGTCCAGCGAGCCGAAGCGCTCAATCAGCCGGTGCGCCAGCGCGTTCGTGTCCACGCGCGGCAGGGCATAGTAGAGCAGCAGCTCCAGCGCCTCGTGGTCGGAAAACGCGTCCAGCCCATGCGCGAGAAACTGCTCCTTTTTGCGCGCGCGGCGCCCGTCGTGTACGCCCATGCGGGACCCCTCCCTCCGCCGACAGCGCGGCGATGATTGCGGATGATTGCGTTAGAGTATCGTATCATAAATCAAACAACTGTTCAAGTTGTTTTTGGCGTGAAAAAAACGCTTTACAAATCTCTTTGTCAATGGTACAATTTGCAAACGATTTGCAAATTCGGAGGAATTCTATGAAGAGACTGTGGGCGCTGCTGCTGTGCGCGGCGCTGTTGAGCGGCTGCGCGCCGCGCGGGGCGCAGACGGAGGACGACGGGCGGCTGCGCATCGTGACGACGCTGTTTCCCTATTACGACTTCGCCCGCGCGATTGCGGGGGAGCACGCGTCGGTGACGCTGCTGCTCTCGCCCGGACGCGAGGCGCACAGCTTTGAGCCCACGCCGCTGGACGCGGTGACCATCTCCCGCGCGGACGTGCTGGTCTACAACGGCGGGGAGAGCGAGACCTGGGTGTCGCAGATGCTCGACGCCGCGGGCGAGCACATCGGCACGGTGCTGTGCATGATGGACTGCGTGGACGCGCAGGAGGAGGAGCTGGTCGAGGGCATGCAGGGCGGCGCGGGTCATCACCACCACGACGAAGCCGACGCGCACGACCACGACCACGCGGACGAGGCGGCGCATGAGGATGAGGACGCGCACGAACATGACCACGCAGACGCGCACGAACATGAGGACGCGGACGCGCATGACCACGACAGCGATGAAATCGAGTACGACGAGCACGTCTGGACCTCGCCCGCGAACGCGGTGCTGCTGTGCGAGGCGCTGTGCGAGGGGCTTTGCGCCGCGGACGCCGCGCACGCGGAGGACTACCGCGCCAACTGCGCCGCCTACGTTGCGCAGCTGCGGGCGCTGGACGCGCGCTTTGCCGCCCTGCGCGCGCGCGCCGCGCGGGACCTGCTGGTGTTCGCCGACCGCATGCCGCTGCTGTACTTCTGCAAGGCCTACGACCTGCGCTACCGCGCGGCATTCCACGGCTGCTCCACCGACACCGAGCCGAGCCTTGCCACGCTGCGCTTTCTGATTGACAAGGTGACGGAGGAGGGCATCCCCGTGGTCTACACCGTCGATTTGGACAGCCGGCGCATTGCCGAGGCGGTGGCGGAGAGCACGGGCGCGGCCATCGACACGCTGTATTCGCTGCAAACCATCTCCCGCGCGGATTTTGACGCCGGGGAGACCTATCTGACGCTGATGGAGCGCAATTACCGCGCCTTGGAAAGGGGACTGACGTGATGGAAACGAAGAACAAACCGGCCGCGCAGGCGGAGCGGAAGGTGCTGCTCGCCTGCCGCGACGTGAGCCTCGGCTATGAGCACAAGCCGCTGCTGGAGCACCTGGACTTCAGCGTGTGCAGCGGCGACTACGTGGCGGTGCTGGGCGAGAACGGCAGCGGCAAATCCACGCTGCTCAAAAGCCTGCTGGGGCTGACGCCGCCGCTGGCGGGCACGATTGAGCGCCCGGCGCAGAAGGCGGGGCAGCTGGGCTATCTGCCGCAGCAGACGCCCGCCCAGCGCGACTTCCCCGCCTCGGCGGAGGAGGTGGTGCTCTCGGGCTTCCTCAACCGCAGGAGCTTCCGCCTGCGTTACAGTCCGCAGGAGCGCTCCGCCGCGCTGATGCACATGGGCAAGCTGGGCGTGCTGGAGCTGAAGGACAAGTGCTACCGCGAGCTCTCCGGCGGGCAGCAGCAGCGCGTGCTGCTCTGCCGCGCGCTGTGCGCCGCGAACGAGCTGCTGATTCTCGACGAGCCGGTGACAGGGCTGGACCCCGCCGCCTCGCAGGACCTCTACAAGACGCTGCGCTATCTCAACGGCAAGGAGAACATGGCGATTCTGATGGTCACGCACGACGTCACCGCCGCCCTGCGCGAGGCGAAGACCATTCTGCACATCGGGCAGAAGCGCTGGTTCTGCGGCACGGCGGAGGCGTACCTGCGTGATGAGAGCGGGAGGAGGTTCAGCAAGTGAGTCTGCTGCTTTCGATGCTTGCCTATCCCTTCATCGTGCGGGCGTTTCTGGTGGGCGCGCTGGTGTCGCTGTGCGCTGCGCTGCTGGGCGTGCCGCTGGTGCTCAAGCGCTATTCGATGATTGGCGACGGGCTGAGCCACGTCAGCTTCGGCGCGCTGGCGGTGGCGCTCGCCTGCGGCTTCGCGCCGCTGTGGTTCTCCATCCCCGTGGTGATGCTGGCGGCGTTCTTTCTGCTGCGCATCGCGGAGCACGCGCGCGTCAGCGCGGACGCCGCCATCGCGGTGCTCTCCGCCTCGGCGCTCGCCATCGGCGTCATCGTCACCTCGCTGACCACGGGCATGACCACCGACGTGGACAGCTATATGTTCGGCTCCATCCTCGCGATGTCGCGCTCCGACGTCGCGCTGAGCGTCACGCTGGCGGCGGCGGTGCTGGTGCTGTTCGTCGTGTTCTATCAC
>JAILRK010000235.1 GCA_024698225.1 Oscillospiraceae bacterium
GCCCCGCGCGACGCGCTGCGGCTGCTGCCCTCGCGCGAGCAGTTCGTGCGCGTGTGGCGGCGCCTGGAGCGCGAGACGACGGACGGCGCGCTCTCCGGCGCGGAGCTGCCGCTGCTGCGGAGCCTTGCCGCAGAGCTGGGCGGCGCGGAGTGCTTCCTGCGCGCGGCGGTCTGCCTCGACGTGTTTGAGGAGCGGGGGCTGCTGCGCTGCAGCCGGGAGGACGATGTGCTGACGCTGCGCATGACCGCGAACGGGAAAAAAGTGGAACTGGAGGCAAGCGCCTACGTCAGACGCCTGCGGAGCATCCTGCAATGAATGCAGCGGGAAAGGAGAGGTGACAACGGTATGACCGTACAGGAGCAATACGACCATCTGGTCGAAACCATCAAGGGCTATAACCCGGGCGCCGATTTTGCCATGATTGACAAGGCGTACCGCTATGCCGTGGAGCACCACGGCGCGCAGAAGCGCAAGGACGGCTCGCCCTACGTCACGCACCCGATTGCGGTGGCGCAGATTGTGGCGGACGAGCTGCATCTGGACTCCGAGTCCATCGTCGCCGCGCTGCTGCACGACACCATCGAGGACACCGATGCCACCTATGAGGACGTGGCGCGGGAGTTCTCCCCCACCATTGCCGATTTGGTCGAGGGCGTGAGCAAGCTCTCCCGCGTCGTCTACACGACGAAGGAGGAGGAGCAGATGGAGAATCTGCGCAAGATGCTCATGGCGATGTCGAAGGACATCCGCGTCATCCTCATCAAGATTGCCGACCGCACGCACAACATGCGCACGATGGAATACCAGTCGCTGGAGAAGCAGCGGCAGAAGTCGCTGGAGACCATGGAGATTTACGCGCCCATTGCCCACCGGCTGGGCATGCAGCGCATGAAATGGGAGCTGGAGGACACCTCGCTGAAGTATCTCGACCCCGTGGCGTACAACGAGATTGAGACCTCGCTGGAGTCCAAGC
This sequence comes from Oscillospiraceae bacterium, assembly GCA_024698225.1. GTDB lineage: Bacteria > Bacillota > Clostridia > Oscillospirales > Oscillospiraceae > Hominicoprocola. The sequence continues at coordinate 974 of JAILRK010000235.1, forward strand.
GCGCGGAGTACGTCGCGTTCATCTCCCGCGTCACGCAGCAGATTGAAAACCGGCTGCGCGAGATGCACATTCCCTACCACCGTGTCTACGGGCGCATGAAGCACCCCTACTCCATCTACCGCAAGATGTACGCCCAGAGCAAGACCATGGACGAGGTGCTTGACCTGTTCGCCTTCCGCATCATCGTGGACACGGTGGCGGACTGCTACAACGTGCTGGGCATCATCCACGACCTCTACCGCCCGCTGCTCGGGCGCTTTAAGGACTACATCGGCACGCCCAAGCCGAACATGTACCAGTCGCTGCACACGACCGTCATCGGCAACAGCGGCATGCCCTTCGAGGTGCAGATTCGCACGCAGGAGATGCACGAAATCGCGGAATACGGCATCGCGGCGCACTGGAAGTACAAGCGCGGCATTTCCGGCACGGCGAACGAGGGCAGCTATGAATGGGTGAGAAAGCTGCTGGAGAACCAGGAGAACACCGACGCCGAGGAGTTTATCCACACGCTCAAGGTCGATATGTTCGCCGACGAGGTCTTCGTCTTCTCGCCCAAGGGCGACGTGACGAACCTCCCCGCCGGGGCGACGCCCATCGACTTCGCCTACAGCGTGCACAGCGCCGTCGGCAACCGCATGACCGGCGCGAAGGTCAACGGGCGCATCGTGCCGCTGGACTACACGCTGCAAAACGGCGACATCGTGGAGATTCTGACCGCGAACAACGCCCACGGTCCCAGCCGCGACTGGCTGAACATCGCCAAATCCACCGAGGCGCGCGGCAAAATCCGCCAGTGGTTCAAGCGCGAGAAGCGCCCGGAGAACATCATCAACGGGCGCGCCGCCTTTGAGGCCGAGCTCAAGCACGTCGGCGTGCCGCTGAGCGAGGTGATTGGCACGGAGCTGGAGGCGGCGATGCTGAAGAAGCTGCCCTACAACTCCGTCGACGACATGTACGCCGCCATCGGCTACGGCGGCTTCTCCGCGCAGAAGGCGGTGGGCCGCATCCACGAGGAGCTGGTGCGCCTCAAGCGCCAGCGCCAGGCGGAGAAGGAGGCGACCGAGCCGGTGCCCGGCGCGGCGCCGGGCGTCACGCGCCCCGTCGTGCCGCAGCGCAGCAAGAGCGAGCAGGGCATCGTTGTGGAGGGGCTTTCCAACTGCCTGGTCAAATTCTCGAAGTGCTGCACGCCCGTCCCGGGGGACAAAATCGTCGGCTTCATCACCCGCGGCTACGGCGTGTCGGTGCATCGCTGCGACTGCCCGAACGCCGCGCCCGAGCGCCGCAAGCCCGAGGAGATGGGGCGCTGGATTCGCGTGAGCTGGGGCACGGACGTGCGCGAGAGCTACCTCACGTCGCTGGAGGTCTTCGCAAGAGACAGCGCGCACCTCGTGCTGGACGTGTCCTCGGTGCTCTCCTCGACCAACACCCGCGTCAAATCGCTCTCCGCGGACAGCACCTCCGACGGCTACGCCATCGTCCGGCTGCTCATCTACGTCTCCGACAGCGAGCAGCTCGGCATGGTGATGCGCAAGCTCAACCTCATCGGCGGCGTGATGAAGGTGGACCGCCCCGCGGGCTGAGCCGCCGCACCATACAATAATACTATCATTGAAAAGGGTTCCGATACGTATGAGAGCTGTATTATCCAAGGTCACCTCTGCCTCCGTCCGCGTGGACGGAGCCACCGTCGGCAAAATCGGCAAGGGCTTTCTCATTCTCCTCGGCGTCACGCACGAGGACACCGAGGTCCAGTGCCGCAAGCTGGCGGACAAGCTCTGCTCGCTGCGCATCTTCGACGACGAGAACGACAAAATCAATCTCTCGCTCGACGACGTGGGCGGAGCGCTGCTGGTCATCTCCCAGTTCACGCTCTACGGCAACTGCCGCAAGGGCCGCCGCCCGGAGTTTCTCAACGCCGCGCGGCCCGAGGTTGCCATCCCGCTCTACGAGCAGTTCATCACGCTCTGCCGTGAAAAGGGCTATCATGTGGAAAGCGGCGTCTTCGGCGCGCACATGGAGGTCGAATCCGTCAACGACGGTCCGTTCACGCTCGTCGTGGACACCGCCGACCTGAAATGAGGGGGTACGCCATGAAAATCCTGCAAAGAACGCTGGGCGAGCTCGCCACCAACTGCTATATCCTTATCGACGAGGACAGCCGCGACGCGGCGGTCATCGACCCCGCCGACGGCGCGGAGCTGCTGGCGCAGCTGCTGGAGGACGAGGGCGCGCAGCTGCGCTACATCCTGCTCACCCACGGACACCGCGACCACACGCTCGCCGCCCCGGCGCTGCACAAGCGCTTTCCCGACGCGGCGGTCTACATCCACCCGCTCGACAAGGGGCAGGTGGGCATCTACCGCTATCCGATGGAGGAGCTGATTGACGAGCTGCACTTCTACGGCGAGGGCGACACGCTGCCCCTCGGCGGCGAGACCATCGAGGTGCTGCACACGCCGGGACACACGGGCGGCTCGGTCTGCCTGCGCGTGGGCACGGCGCTGTTCACCGGCGACACGCTGTTCTGCGGCTCAATGGGGCGCATCGACCTGCCCGGCGCGCAGCCGGAGAAAATGATGTCCTCGCTTGCGCGCCTGGCAAGGCTCGACGGTGATTACGACGTCTACCCCGGGCACATGGAGACGACCACCATGGCGCGGGAGCGGCAGTACAACCTCTACGTCAAGATGCTGTCCCTATGAAGCTCAGACTGGTCGGACACGACGAAAAATACGCGCTGGAGCAGAGCCTGCTGACGCTCTTCCCCACCGAGCGCCCCGTCTACGGCGAGGTCACGCCGGAGGACGGGCGCTGGGCGGTGGTCACCATGCGCGAGGACGCCGCGCAGGTGGTCTTCACCACGGAGCTGTCCGTGGACGGCAAGACCGCGCGGCACAGCGCGGCCTGCCCGCTCTCGGGTGACGCCTATGCCCGCGAGGGCCAGCGCCGCCACGCGCTGGGGCTGAGCTGCTGCGGCGCGGCAAGGGACGCGCTGGGCATCGCGCCGCCCTGGGGCAGCCTGACCGGCGTGCGCCCGACAAAGGTGGCGCTCGCGCTGCTGCGCGAGGGCGG
>JAILRK010000139.1 GCA_024698225.1 Oscillospiraceae bacterium
CAGCTCGCAGCCGGTGGGCGCAAGGGTCTCGCTGCGCTCCGCCACGGCAAGCCCCGCCTCGTCCAGCGCGGACTGCAGCGCGCGGCAGCCGACGGCGAAGGCGCGGCGAATGAGCGGCGTGTCCTTCACGGGACCGGGGACGTTCATCGTGAACGAAATCACCGGGGCGCGGTGTCTTGCCAGCAGCGCGTCCTGCCGCCGGACGCGCTGCTCGCGCGCCGCCAGGACCTCTTCCAGTGTTACCTCTTTCATAGTCACCTCAATAATGCTTCGGGTCGTCCATCGCGCGGATGGCGCGGACGACGGGCTTTGCCTCCGCCGAGGCGAAGTAGCGCCGGGTCGATTCGGGCAGCATGTCCGCCACGCTGTCCGGCGCGCCGTCGTGAATCGCCTGCCGCACGGTGCTGGCGCTGACCGTGCGCCCGTTGACCGCCAGACGCGGGATAATGATGCAGTCCACGCCGTGCGCGGGCAGGTCCCGCGCCATGACCTCGTTGTACAGCGCGGTCACGCGGCTGGTCGGCTCGTCGCCCACGAAGCGCGTCGTGATGCCCAGCGCGGCGGCAATCTGCGCGAACACGGCGATGTCCAGCGCGGCGTGGGCGCGGATGGCGTCGTCCTCCCCCTTGAGGAAGTAGCTGGGGAAGGTGGCGGAGCTGATGATGTAGGGCCCCGAATCGTGCAGGAGCACGTTGTCCAGGCCCGCGATGCCCTCCTGAACCAGGCGGCGGCGCACGGCGAAGGGAATCGGCCCCGCCTCCTCGCTGAGCAGGAACAGGTGCACGAAGGGGTGCCGCGCCGCGGCGGTCTCCACCAGGCGGCGGTGCCCGAGCGTGAAGGGGTTCGCGTTCATCACCACCGCCGCGCAGCCGTCCTGCGGCGCGCGCTCGAGCGCGCGGAGATAGGCCGCAAAGCCGCCGCGCCGGTTCTCCATGAACACGACCCTGCCCTCCACCCGCGCAATCTCCGAAAAGCCGAGGTCGCCGAAAAAGCGCGCGCTCTTGGGCTTGGTGTAGAGGAAGACGTGGCTGTTCCCGCGCTCAAACTGCACCTGCGTCAGGTGCGAGACCACGCGGTTGAGCAGGCCCTCGCCCTGGTGCTCGCCCGACACGGCGAGGCAGCGGATGGTGTTTTTGTAGCAGCTGCCCGTGGCGATGAGCCGCCAGTCATCGTCAAAGATACCGCAGGTGTAGTCGATGTGCGCGTCGCGGCGGATGCCCTCGCGCTCAAGCAGCGCGTCCACCTGCCTCTGTGCGCGCGTCTCGCGCGGGGAGATGGTGCTCAGCGTGTCTGCCATGGGAAATCACTCTCCTTTTCTGCCATGATACCATAGAAAAACGGCTTCGGGAAGCCCGAAGCCGTTTTTTGACGGGGAAATTTGCTCAGATGGGCATGATGCCGACAATCGCGGCGAAAATCATGCACAGGATGGAGAACGCCCACACGTACAGGAAGGACGCCTTGATGTGGTCCTTGATGTCCACTTCCGCAAGGCCGACGCCCAGCAGGGTGGCGGGCACCATCGGGCTGATGAAGGTGGCGCAGTTGCGGCACACGACCATCGCGATGGCAATGGGCAGCGCCTCGACGCCGAAGGCCTGACCGATGGAGATGACGACCGGGAGCATGCCGTAGAAGTAGCTGTCGGTGTCGAACGCCAGCGCCAGAGGCACGGACAGAACGCCGATGACCAGCGGCAGGTGCTGACCGAGCGCCGCGGGCAGGAAGTTGGAGACGAGACCGGCGAGGCAGCGCACCACGGAGGGCAGCGCGTCGGCGGGGAGCTCCATGACCTTGGCGGAGATGACCTTGCCGTCAGCGCCCATGCTGGAGGTCAGCACGCCCATCAGAACGGCGGCACCCATCAGGGTGGAGCACATCATCAGCGCGGGACCGGCATGGAGGTTGATGATCTTCTTGTGCATCTTCGCGGTGAAGCCGTAGTTGATGAACAGAGCGGCGGCAACGCCGAGCATGAACGGGTAGTAGCTGGGGAACACGTCCCAAATCAGCATGGCGATGACGGCGAGCGTCAGCAGCACGTTGACGATGAAGAGCTTGGGACGGGCGAGGTCGCTGGTGTCCGCCACGGGGGCGTCGGAGTCGGCGATGGTGACGGTGCCTTCGGTCTGGGCGAGCTTGCCGTTCAGACCGGCGCCGCGCGCCTTCTCCTGCACGCCGGCGAGCACCGCGTGCGCCAGGGCGAGCACGATGCCGAAGAGCTGAATCGGGAGCAGGGTGCGCCACAGGCTGCCCGCCTCAATGCCGAGCACGGACGCCGCGCGCATGGTGGGTCCCGCCCAGGGCATCAGGTTCAGCACGCCCATCGCCAGCACGGACACGCGCAGCAGCGTGGTCTTGCGCATGTGCATGCGCTGGTAGACCGGCAGCATGGCGGGGACGACGATGCAGAAGGTGGACGCGCCGCCGCCGTCCAGGTGACCGATGAGGGCGATGACGGTGGTCATGACGGTGACGCCGATGACGTTGTCGCCGACCAGCTTCATCAGCTTGCCGATGATGACGTCAAACATGCCGGCGTCGGTCATGATGCCGAAGTACAGGACGCTGAATACGAACAGGGCTGCGGTGGGACCGGTGCTGGAGAAGCCGCCCTTGATCATCGCGGCGAGGTTATCGAAGGTGATGCGTCCGCCGAGGACCAGGATGAGGCCGAGGATGGTGGGGTAGACGATGAATGCGATGGCGGGCTGCGTTCTGCTCTGGAACAGCGTGACGACGATGGCCACGATGCACAGCAGGCCGAGGATTCCGACTACTGCTTCGCTCATAAGATTGTTTCCTTTCTGATTTTGATTTTCTCTCTCTTGCGTTTGTTATTCCAAATCAGCCGCGCGGCTGATGAGGACCGATGGGGGTCTGCCCTGCTCAACCGTCGAGCTGATAGGGCTTGATTTTGCGCACCACGTCGAGGATGGTGCCGTCGCGCGCTTCGAGCACGGCAACGACCTTGTCCTCCCACTGGAGGTCGTCCGGCGTGCCGACGAGGCTGTACGCCTTGTCCTTGAGTTCCTCGATGCTCACGTGCGGGATGCCCGCCTTGTCCAGGCACTCGATGAGGTCGGGGCGCAGGGGGTTGACCGCAATGCCGTAGTCCGTGACCAGCACGTCCACGCAGTCGCCCGGGGTGGTGACGGTGACCACGTGCTCGCAGACCGTCGCCATGCGTCCGCGCACCAGCGGGGTGACGATGATGCAGACCTTGCTGCCCGCCGCCGTGTCGGGGTGACCGCCCGGCGCGCCGCGCAGCACGCCGTCCGAGCCGGTGAGCACGTTGACGTTGAAGCCCGTGTCAATCTCCAGCGCGGCAAGCACCACGAAGTCCAGCTTGTTGACGAACGCGCCCTTGTTGGCGGGGTTCGCGTACTGGCTGGCGGACATCTCGAAGTGGTTGGGCGTCTGGTTGATGGAGCGCACCGCGTCGAGGTCGAAGTCCTGCACGTCGATGACCTTGCCGACCTTGCCCTTCTTCAGCAGCTCGACCATGGGTCCGCAGATGCCGCCAATCGCCCAGCCCATCTTGATGTTGCGCTCGTCCATGTACTGCTCGAGGAAGAGGTTCGCCGCAAGGCTTGGTCCGCCGACGCCGGTCTGGAAGGAGAAGCCCTCTTTGAAGTAGGGCGTGGAGGCGATGACCTTTGCCACGTTCTCCGCCATCATCAGGTCGCGCGGGTTCTGGCTGATGCGCGCCGCGGCGGAGGCGATCTTCTTCGGGTTGCCGATGGAGTCCACGACCACCACCGCGTCCACGTCAATCGCCTCGACGGAGGCGGGCATGTTCGGGAAGTCCACGAGGCAGTCCGTCACCACGACCACGTGGTCGGCGTACTTCGCGTCGGTCATGGCGTAGCCCATGGAGCCGCAGTCGCTCTTGCCGCCGATGCCGCGGCAGTTGCCTACGCAGTCGCTCGTCGGCGCGGCGATGAAGGAGATGTCGATGTGCACCTCGCCGCCCTCAATGGCGCGGGGACGCCCGCCGTGGCTGCGGATGATTGCGGGCGTGGGCAGCTTGCCCGCCGAGACGACCTCGCCCATCCTGCCGCGGATGCCGCTGGTCTGGATGCCGACGACCTTGCCCTGCTCGATGTAGTCCGCAATGGGGTCGTGCGCGGAGCCGAGGCTGGACGCCGCGATGGTCAGGTTGTCAAGGCCCAGCTCCTCAATCGCCGCCTTCATCACCATGTTCACGACGAAGTCGCCGTCGCGCAGGTGGTGGTGGAAGCTGAAGGTCATCCCGCTCTTCGCGCCGCAGGCCTTGAGCGCGTCGACCAAAGAGGCGACAATCTTGCTCTCCTGCGGCGCCTCGCAGCGGCGGGTCCGGGGACTGGCTTTCTGGATGTACTTGCCGTCCATGTAGTTCTTGCCCTGATAGACCTCCTTGCCGTTCGTGAGCAGGAAGTCAGGGATTTCGCGTCCGACTGCGTTTTTCATACCAGGTCACCCTCCCACATTCCGCAGGCTCTTGCCAGCTTCAGCGTCCGCTCCGCGCCGGGAATGAACGCGATGTCAATCATCTTGCCGTCCACGGTGAACACGCCGACGCCTGCGGCGCTCTGCTCGCGGTAGGCGGTGAGAATCTTCTCCGCCTGCATAATCTCCTTTTCGGTGGGCGCGAAGACCTGATGCACGAAGCGAATCTGCTTGGGGTTGATGAGGCTCTTGCCGTCAAAGCCCATCGCCTTGTTCTGCAGGACCTCCGCCTCAAAGCCCTCGGCGTCGTCCAGGTTGGTGAACACCGTGTCGAAGCACTGCACGCCCGCCGCGCGCGCCGCGATGAGCATCTGCCCGCGGGCGACCAGCATGTCCACGCCGTCGCGCTGGGGCGTGGTCTGCATGCACTTGCGGAAGTCGCCGCCGGAGATCGCCACGCCGAACATGCGCTCGCTCGCCGCGCAGATTTCATAGGCGTTGAGAATGCCCTTGGGGCTCTCCAGCGCCGCCATCAGCAGCGTTCTGCCGACCTCGACGCCGAATTCCTTCTCCGCCGCCTCAACCGCCGCCTCGACGGTCTTGACGTCCTGCGCGCTCTCGCACTTGGCGATGCGGATGCCGTCCGCGCCGCCCGCCACGCACACGCGGATGTCCTCCTGCCAGTGCGGGGTGTCCAGGCCGTTGATGCGCACGATGACCTCGGTGTCGCCGTAGTCCACGGTCTTGAGCGCGTGGTACAGGGAAAAGCGCGCCGCGTCCTTCTGGTTCTCCGCCACGGCGTCCTCCAGGTCGAGCATGATGCTGTCGCAGCCGTAAATGTATGCGTCCTTGATGAGTCCCGGCTTCTGCGCGTTCATGAACATCATCGTCCGGCGCAGACGGAACCGCTCGGGTCTGGGTCTCGGAATCATCGCACGGCACCTCCCCACGGAATATTCGCGTCCGACGCGTCGCAGGAACGGAACACCGCACACTCGACGCGCGCCTTGAGCGTGCAGTCCAGCGCGCCCTTGTCCACGACCGTCAGCTTTGCGCTCGTCACCTCCAGACGCGCCAGCGTCTCAAGAATCGTCGCCTTAATCTGTCTGCCGTACTGGTTCATCACGCTGGATTGCAGACTCAGGTCGATTTTGCCGTCACCGGGCTCAATCATGACCTGCGCGTCGCTGGATTCCAGCGTTCCCGCCACCGCGGGCTTTTTTACTTCCATCGCAGCTCCCTCCTGTCAATATGGTGTGTTCGCCTCTTTGGTGCGCCTATCCTATCTTTTTACCGCGCGCGTGACAAATATTTTTTTTGAGGCTGGCATATAATCAACGCCTTATAACCATTGACTTACATAACGATTGTGTTATGATGTATATAAGAAAAGCAAATAACGATGGTTGTCTTGCACAAAACGGAGGGGAAAATACCGTGAATACAAAGCAAGTATTCTACATCCGCACCATTGCCCGGGAGGGGAGCATCACCGCGGCGGCGAAGGCGCTGTACATCAGCCAGCCCGCCCTGAGCCAGACCCTGCGCCAGATTGAGACGGAGCTGGGCGTGCAGCTCTTTGACCGCGAGGCGCAGCCCATGCGCCCGACCTACGCGGGCGAGAAGTACCTGGAGTATGCCGACACGGTGCTTGCCGCCAACGACCGCCTGGAGCGGCAGATGCAGGAGATTCGCGAGGAGAACGGCGGCAGGCTCCGCCTGGGCATCAGCGTGCAGCGCGCCATGCAGATTCTGCCCGAGGCGATGCCCTGGTTCGTCATGCAGTTCCCCAACGTCTCCATCGACCTGACGGAGGCGGGCAGCGCGCGGCTGGACGAGATGGTGGACCAGGGCCGGGTCGACCTTGCGCTGGCGGCGCTGGAGTCCACCAGCCCCCGCATCGACTACACGCTCATCGAGCGGGAGACCATCGGCATCCTTGCCGGCAGCGGCTCCGAGCTTGCCGCCCGCTTTCCCGACGGCAGCGCCCTGACCATCGCCGACGTGCGCGGCGACAGCTTTGTCAGTCTGCGGCACGGGCACAGCATCCGCGTGGTGCAGGACGCGCTGTTCCGCAGGTACGGCGTCGAGCCGAAGATTCTGCTGGAGACCGACTCGCTGGAGGTCGCCAAGCGCGTGACGCTGGGCTGCGGGGCGTGCATGCTCTGCTCCGACATCTACGTGGACGACGCGGTGCGCCGCAACGGCTCGTTTTTCCCGCTGCGCGACTATGTGAACAACCGGCACTTCTACGCCTGCCGCCGCAAAAACGACCGCCTGCCCCGCTATGCCGACGCCTTCGTGCAGATTGTCACGCGGGTGCTGCAGGAGAAAAAGCAGTACGGATAACGGCGCATACGAAACCGCGGCGCAGCCTCTTGGGCTGCGCCGCGGTCTGTTCAGCTTGTCTGCAGGTCGGTGACGGTCAGCACGCCGTCCGCCACGCGGAAGCGCACCTCATAGTCGCCGAAGCGCATGCCGTAGACGCGTGCGGGGTCATCCTGATAGCGCGGGCGCGGGTCGAGCGAGAGCACGCCCAGCAGCGCCGCGCGCCGCTCCGGCGTCACGCGCGCAAGGAGCGCCGGCGGGAAGTCGACCGCCACGGTCTCCGGCGCGGCGGAGGCAAAGCCGGCGCGCGCGTCGGGAAAGGCGTCGGCATAGGGGGTGTAGGGCTTCACGTCATAAATCGGCGTGCCGTCCAGCAGGTCCGCGCCCGACACCTCCAGCGCCGGACCGTCCGCCGCGTCCCAGTCCACGCGCTCCAGCGCCACGCAGGACAGGCCCAGCGGATTCGGGCGGAAGGGCGAGCGCGTGGCGAACACGCCCATGCGCACGTTGCCGCCGAGGCG
>JAILRK010000153.1 GCA_024698225.1 Oscillospiraceae bacterium
AAAAACGACGCGCTGCTCTTGTTTTCGCCGTCCGCCTTCGAGAACAGCAGATACACCTCGTCAATGTAGACGTGCGTAAAGCGCCCGGCGGCGCGGTTGTGAACGATGCGGTTCCAGATTGCATCCAGCATGACCAACAGCGCAACGCGCTTCATGCTCTCGCCCAGCTCGTTGATGTCGTAGCAGATGATGCGGTTGCTCGCATCGACGTTGGTCTGGTGCGAGAAGTGGCTCAGCGTACCGTCCGTGAACATCTCCAGCGCAAGCGCGAGCTTCCGCGCAAAGGGATTGTTCTGACGCAGCAGGTCCTCCCGCAGGTCCCGGAGCGTGGGCGGGTTGCCTTGATACCGCCGTGTGTACTCGCGGTAGATGTTGTCCGCGCTGCGGCTGATGACCGCTTTGTCCGCTCCGTCAAGGGCATATGGGTCCATAATCTGCTGACAGAGCGAGAGAATGAACTCCAACTTCATGACAAGCGGCTTGTCGTTCTCGCTGTAGCCCTCGGGCATATCGAGCGCATTGATGTAATTGCTGCTCGACGCGGACAGCGTGATGACCTCGCCCCCAAGGGCGCGGACAAGGTCACCATACTCTCTCTCAGGGTCCACGATGATGATACTGTCCTTGTCGGCAAGCGCGTGCTGCACGATTTCGTTCTTCACTGCAAAGGACTTTCCGCTGCCGGACACGCCGATGGTGAAGCCGTTGCCGTTCATCATCGTTTTGCGGTTGCAGACGATGATGTTGTGCGACACCTCGTTTATGCCGTAATAGAGCCCGCCCTTGTGCTGAATTTCCTGCGTCCGGAACGGCATGAGCACCGCTGTGCTGCGGGTGGTCAGCGTGCGCACCGCATCGATGCGGCGCAGACCGTAGGGCAGAACGGTATTGAGGCCGTCCTCCTGCTGATAGTGGAGCGTGGCGAACTGACAGTTGTTTCCGGCGCGCGCCTTCAGCGATTCCGTGTCCTGATTGAGCTGCTCCATGTCCCCGGCAAGGTGCGTCAGCGTCACCAGTCCGAACATCATGTGCTCGTCCCGCTCGGTGAGATCGTCCATGTAGGACTCACCCACGCGCTGCATCTGCGCCGTCTGATACGGCGTGGTCAGCCCGTAGTCCTGACGCTGCAGCTGCCGGCGCTGGATGTTCGTCGCGTTCGCGTCCGCGGACATCATGGCTTTCTCGGCGATGCGGATGGCGCTGCGCATGCCCAACGGCACAATGTCGATGGACAGCATCATGCTGCAGGGAAAGTCCATGATGGTCGTAATCATGTCGTCCTTGATCTGGTTCCCGTAGTCCCGCAGGAACAGCACGCGCCCGACGCACCCGCCCATCTCGTAGTGGTCTCCCAGGAAACGAAGATGCTCCGGCGCAATGGCGTCGCGGAAGTCGTGCCCGCGCCGTTCAAAGGTGGCAAGGTCAAAGAGAAAGTTCTGCTCCTCGCCGGGGCGGAAGAAGTCATGGAGCATGCGCAGACGCTCATTGAGGGTCACATCCTGAATCCGCGCGTCGAGATACGCGAAACCGCTCGCAATGTCCGCGCGGACGCGGTGGAAGTACGCGCGCGCCTCCTCAAGATTCCGCTTCTGCGTGGAGATGGTCAGATACTTCTCCTGAATGAGGTTGTTGCTGTCCGCCGCCTTGTCGAGCAGATTGGCGTTGCACTCGGCGCGGTACTTGTCCAGTCCGTCCTGCTGAAACGGCAGCAACATCGCCTCGCGGAACGCCTGCTGGTCAATGAAGCGGTTGAACAGTGTAATCTTCGCCGTGGCGTCGGTGGGCAGGGCGTTGAGGACGGCGCAGTACGCCTTAAACAGGCTCTCCTGCTTCTCCGGCGAGACAATCTTGTAGTCGATATCGAAAAATCGCCAGGTCTTTGAGAACTTGCCGCCGACCTCGAAGATGCCGTCCGAGTGGACGCGCCGGATGGGAATGGACTGCTGAACGCTGCGCGGGATGGAAAACCCGTCGCGTTTAGGATTTGCGTGAAAGGATAATTTCATATTCGGCTTGTCTCCTTTGATTCTTTCAAAATGGCGTTCAGAAGATGGTTCTCCGCCCGCCAGACGCGATGCCCGGAGCAGAGGAACGCAGACTTGATGAACGCGCAGAGGAAACGCTCAAAGGTCATGCCGTTGTAGCGGAAGAAGCCCGCAACGGCAATGGGCGCCGCGGCAAGGATGCAGACCCAACTCAGTGTCTCGCGGTCCAGCACGTTCCGGAGTGTGAAGTAGAGCGCCACGGCGACGCCCACCGCCAGCACCGAACAGACAAACTGCCGCAGAGACAGCCCGAAAAAGAGCGTTTCCTCATAGCCCCGGATTTCCTTGTTGATTTTAACTACCATTGGTACCTCCTGTTAGAAATGAGCACGGGAAAGCCCTGCCGGAAGAATTCCAGCAGGGCTGTTGTGGTATTGGTTCATGCCGCAATGACACGGCTTTCCTCATTGTGTCGATGCGCGATTTGATTCTCTTTTCCGATAGACCTCCTCCAAAGAAATCAGCGTAACCTCGCCCAGCCGCTGCTTTTCCCGCAAACCGCTGGTAAAGGCACTTTTCGAGAAGATATAGTAGAAGCACTCGTCCTCCGCGGTTGTGAAGAGCGAGGCATACTCCCGCAGCAGGTCGAGTTCATCGGTGCCGATGGGCTCGTTTTTGAATTTGCAGGAGCCAATGAGGAAGCGCCTGCCGGAGCCCGCGTTGTCCGGTTTCGCACCGAGCGCGACGATATCGACCTGCACTTCTTTCTTTTCCTGCGGGTGCGCGCCCCACCATTCGCCGATGTCCTGCAACAGGATGGGCAGTTGATCCGCATAGTAAATCAGATATTGCTTGCATATCTCCTCAAAAACAAGCCCCATGTAGGACGAAAGGAAACTGCCCACCGCCGCATCGTAGATGCGATCCATTCCGCCGGAGGCAATCGCCATCATATTTTTCGGAACAAAGCGATACCAGAATCGGAAGAACTGGTCCGAGATCCGGTAGATTGTCTTTTTCCCAGACTTTTGAACGACCGGCAAGCGTTTCTGAACGATGCCGAGTTCCATCAGGGTTTTGAGGTATTTGGAGCATACGGCGGTCTCATTCCCGGTCTTGTCTGAAATCTGGTTGAGTTTTGTCGCCCCGTCTGCAATCGCTGCAATGATGGCGTTGTAGATTGCCGGCTCGCGCAGTTCCTGTTTCAAAAGGTTTTCCGGCTCCTCGAAGAGATACGCCGAGGTATCAAAAAGGTTTTCCATCAGCGCATCCTTTACGCTGTCATGGACGCGAAGCTTATTGATGTAGTGCGGCACGCCACCGGTGATTCCGTAAATCAGGGCATTTTCTTCCGGTGAAAGCTCCGGGTGGAATCTGGCGGCATCCAGATAGGTGAGGGGCTCAATTTTGAGCTGAGCGGTTCGTCTCCCAAACAGCGGGCTTTTTTCGCTCAGCACCTTTTTCTCCATGAAGCTCATGGACGAGCCGCAGAGAATCAGGTACAGCTTACTCTCGCTCCATTCATGGTCGAGAAGATGCTGGAGCGCTGACGTGACAGATGGTTCGGATTGTACGAGGTAGGGCAGTTCGTCAATCACAAACACAACCCGCTCGTCTTTTGCTATGCGCGTAATCTCCGCAAACGCTGCGTCAAACGAGGCGTAAACAGGCGCATCAACTGCATCGGGGTGAAGATAGGAATAAATCGCCTTTGACAGCGCGACAAGGTTTCCCTGCGCGTTGCTCCTGAGCGCGGGGAAGAAGATGTTCGGCTTGTCCTTCACAAACTCGTTGATCAGCGCTGTTTTCCCGACACGTCTCCGGCCATAGATGATGATGCACTCGAGTTCACTGCCGGCATAACGCTTGTTTAGCTTGAGAAGCTCTTTTTCACGACAAAGGAACATCGTCATCCCTCCTGAAGAAGCCAAAGTTACTATATCATGAGTTAGTTACTTATGAGTATAATAACTCAACATGGGACGAAAGTCAATAGCCGGTGCTGTACCTTGGTTCCGCATCCCCGAAAGAATCCTGTGGAAGTGCTCCGCCTTGTTTCATCAACTTAAACAAACCGCATGCCCTGCGGCCGGCACTGCACCGAACAGGTCTGTCTGACCGGTCCCTCGGCATGGCGATTGACGCAGGTCAATCGATGTACCTCATTTCGTCAAATTTAACATCAAATATTATAATAGCCGAAATCGTGCAACAATCAAGCGCGTTCACATGCCCGGATATGACTGCATAGGGTAAGGGGGGCTTGCGAACGGCATTCAGCGTTCCATCTCCCTGTGTACTTTTGCCCGCGCGGGCTGCGGGAAGCGCCAGCCATAGACCTTGCCAATCTCGTCGCCGAGCCTTCTGGTCACGCGCGTGATGTCCGCGCGCGTTGCCGTGCCGTCATACAGGCGCTCTTTCAACCGCTCGCGCTGCGTCTCGCTTGCGCCGTCCTTGAACACGCGATACAGGTAGTGGTTCGTGCCGTCGTGATGAACGTCATCGCAGCGCAGATCGCCCAGCCGGTCCACGTACCACGTCGTGTAGTCATATTGGGAATAGAGGCAGTCGCGGATGTTGCCGCTTTTGATTTCGCGGTATCCGTGTCGGCGTCCGTTCCATAGGCCGAGGTCCGCAATCACAAGAATCGGCTGTGACATCTGGATATTCAAATCGGCGCGCGCGTCGTCCAGGTAGCCATTGTTGATCTCCAGCATTCGTTCATATCGTTCGTCGTCCGAGAGGTCCGGGTATTCCTGCTCCAGATCCTCCTTCCAGTCCTCGTAGTTGAGGTTGTGGTTGCTCCAAATCAGGTGGTCGCCTTTGTTCATGTTCATACCTCCCGTCGTAGATTGAAAAGAGAAAGCGTTCGAATCAGGGGAAGTCAAAGCGGAATTCCCCATATCGCTTCAGCTCTGCCGTAGCGCGCGCGGTTGAGAAATCCTTGTCGCCGGAAAAGGTGGTTCCGGAAAACACATCTGTGAAGCGGTGTCGATTTTGGTCCATATACTCATCGCTCTTGAGAAAATA
>JAILRK010000239.1 GCA_024698225.1 Oscillospiraceae bacterium
TCCGGCAGATGGAGACGCTGCGCTATGACGAGGAGCTGCGCTCTCGCGGTGTTGAGCGGATTCTGAAATACGGCGTTGCATTCAGCGGGAAAACGCTGGAGGTTGCGGCGGAATAGCGGGCAGGGAACCGCAGACCCGCCCTCAGCCTGTGCGTTTGGCGCAGCGTGGAACGTGGGGATTTTTGGGAAAACTGCCCATTTGCGTTCGGGCGGGGTTTGGCGTATCATAGACATACAACGTGTAGCGTTTCAACTGCGTAAATCCGGTTGGGCGCTGCACGATGCCGCTGTCGGACGCCCTGACCTTCCTGATTGCGCTGTGCCTGATTGTCCGCACCGGGCACGAACTGAGGGAATGACAACGAAACAACAGGAAGGAACCATCTGCCGCGCGTCTGCGCGCCGCGCGGATGGTTCCTTCCTATATCGTCTTTCGGGGGAGACAAGTGGTTCGGCGGGGGGGGTTTGAGAGAATATACTCAGAGCAGCTGCGTGCCGCCGACGTTGCGGATGCGGACGATGTGGCAGCAGCCCTTGCCGAAGTCCGCCTCCATGGCGGCGGTGAAGGCGTCCAGCCGGTCGAGCGGGACGTAGGCCTGCGCGGTGCCGGCAAAGCCGCCGCCGTGGACGCGCGCGGCGCCCGTGGGTCCCGCAAGCGCCTGCGCCCGGCGGATGACGCGCAGCAGGCGGTCGCCGTCGGGGCGGTCAAGGCGGACGTTCTGCAGCTTCGTCTCAGACGATTCGCCGGATGCGCGCACCAGCGCGAGGTAGGCGGCAAAGTCGCCGCGCCGCAGCGCCGCAAGCTGCGCCTGCGCACGCTTCGTCTCGGCGAAGAAATGCTCCGCACGCAGCACGGGGCGCTCGCCCAGCGCCGCAAGCGCCTCCGCGCGGCGGGCGAAAAACGCCGCCTCGTCCACCTCGTGCAGATGCTCCGCGCCGAACCAGCGCGCCACGGCGCACATCTCGCCGGGGATGGCGGCGTAGGCGTTGTCGAGGTCCGAGTGGTTCGCGCCGCTGTCGATGACGACCAGCGCGTAGCCCGCGCGCGTGAAGTCCACCGCGCAGCGCTCGATGACGGGCGCGGCGGGGTCGGCGAAGTCGATGGCAATCACGCCGCCGGTGGAGCAGGCGAGCTGGTCGAGCAGACCGCAGGGCTTGCCGTAGTAGACGTTTTCGGCATACTGGCCGATTTTGGCAATCTGCGTGGTATCGAAGCGCCCGTCGCAGAACAGACCGTTCATGATTTGCGCGATGAGCACCTCAAACGCCGCCGAGCTGGACAGGCCGGAGCCGCGCAGCACGCGGGTCTCGGTGTAGGCGTCGAAGCCGCCGATGCGGCTGCCGAGCGCGCTCATGCGCGCGGCGCAGCCACGTACGAGCGACTGCGAGCGGCTGCGCTCCTGGGCGCGGACGGCGAGGTCGCCGACGTCAAGCTCCACCGCGTCGTGGCCCTTGGACAGCACGCGAATCGTCGTGTCGGCGTTGCGTGCCACGCAGGCGAGGGTGTCCATGTCCACGCTGGCGGCAAGCCCGCAGCCGTGCTGGTGGTCGGTGTGGTTGCCGCCCAGCTCCGTGCGTCCGGGCGCGCTGAAAATCGACAGCTCCCGCGTTTCGTCGGGGTCAAAGTGCGCGGTGAAGCCGCGGACCACGGAGCCGATGCGTTCACGGACGTCGGTCAGGTCCGCCTGTTCGCCGTACACGGCGCGCAGCCGCGCGTCGCAGGCGCCGCTGCGCAGCGCCGTAAGCAATTCCTTTGCGCGCATGGGATGTCCTCCTTTGTCTGATGTCTGCGCGGGACGGCGCGTTACTGCGCCGCCAGCTTGGCAAGCTCCTCTTCCTCGAGGACGCGGTACGCCACCTTGCCGACCAGCGTCTTGGGCAGCTCCGCTCGGAACTCCACGTCATAGGGCATGGCGTACTTGGCGACGTGCTTTGCGCAGTAGGCGAGAATCGCCGCCTTGGTTTCGTCGTTCGCGGGAACGCCGGGGTTGAGCTTGACGAAGGCCTTGACCTTCTGCATCTTATAGGCGTCCGGCACGCCGATGACGCAGCTCATCTGCACCAGCTCGTTCGCGTCGAGCAGGTTTTCAAGCTGCGCGGGATAGACGTTGTAGCCCGAGGAGATGATCATGCGCTTGGCGCGGCCCTTGAAGAACACGAAGCCCTCGCTGTCCATCGTGCCGAGGTCGCCGGTGTAGACCCAGGTCAGCCCGTCGGCGTGCGTGCGCAGCGTCTGCGCCGTCTCGTCGGGGTGCTTCATGTACTCCTTCATCACGGTGGGCCCGGCGAGCAGAATCTCGCCCTCCTCGCCGTAGGGCAGCTCCTCCTCCGTGCCCGGGGCAACAATCTTGATGTAGGTGTCGGGGAAGGGCAGGCCGATGCTGCCCTCCTTGTGCATGTGCGGCGGCGTGAGGCAGCAGGCGGTGACGGTTTCGGTGGTGCCGTAGCCCTCGCGCACCTGCACCACCGCCTTGTGGTCATAGAGGAAGCGGTCAAACTTCTTCTTCAGCTCGATGGAGAGCGAATCGCCGCCGGAGAACACGCCCTTGAGGCTGGAGAAGTCCGCCTTCTCCATGCCCGGCAGCCGCAGCAGCGCCTCATAGAGCGTGGGCACGCCCGCGATGAAGTTGCAGCGGTACTTCGTAATCTGCTTGGCGTAGGACTTGGGCGTGAAGCGCGGGATGAGGATGCAGCGCCCGCCGTTGGCGAGCATCGAGTGGATGCACACGCCCAGCCCGAAGCCGTGGAACAGCGGCATGGCGGCGAGCATGCGGTCCCCCGCGCGGAACATCGGGTTCGTCGCCACAATCTGGGCGGCGAGGGCGTTGAAGTTGCGGTTCGTCAGCACGATGCCCTTGGTCGTGCCGGTGGTGCCGCCGGAGTAGAGAATCACGGCGGGGTCGTCGCCGCTGCGGGGGACCTTATAGGTCTTGTAGAAGCAGCAGCGGGACAGGCGCAGGAAGTCCTTCCACATCAGCACCGGCGCGTCGGAGGGGATTTTTTCAATCTTGCGCCCGGCGGTGAGCATATAGCCCGCCTTGATGGGGCGGGAGAGCGCGTCCTTGACCGAGGCGATGACGATGTTGATGACCTTGGTGTTCTGGCGGATGCGCTCGAACTTATCGTAAAACTGGTCCAGCGTGATGGCGAGCACGCTCTCGGACTCGTTGAGGTAGAACTCAATCTCCTTCTCGGCGGAGAGCGGGTGAATCATGTTGGCGATGGCGCCGACGAGGTTGACGGCGTAGAACAGGCAGATGGCCTGCGGGCAGTTGGGCATGGCGATGGTGACGCGGTCCCCCTCGCGGATGCCGATGGTCTTGAGCGCCTTGGCGCAGCGCTCGATGTCCGCGACCAGCTGGCGGTAGGTCGTGGACCGGCCCATGAAATTGAAGGCAACGTAGTTCGGATAGCGCTGCGACACCGCCTCGACCATCTCGAACATCGAGCCGTCAAAGTAGTCCAGGTGGAAGGGCACCTCGCCAAGCTGTGCCTTCCACGGGGTTTTGGCTGTAATTTCGCTCATAGAACGGGATTCTCTCTCTCTTTCTGTCTCTGTATTACGGGTTCTTTTTGGGCTCGAAGTCCACCGGCTCGCTCAGCGGCTGCTCCAGCAGGGCGGGGTGCTCGAGCAGGAACTTGAGCAGACGCACGCTCTTGGCGTAGTAGTAGCCGTCGGCGATGCGCTCGTCCACGGTCAGGCCAAGGTCCAGCGTCTCCGTCATGCGCACGAAGCCGTGCTCGTTGTAGACGGGCGTCCATTTCTTCTCCCCGATGACCACGAACAGCGAGGTCGTGCCCCAGGTGGAGAGGTGATGGTAGCCGCAGCGCAGGCGAATCGAGCCGAGGTTGGTGAGGAAGACGCTGGCGTAGTTGGCGTCGTTTTCAATCAGGCTCTGCGGCACCCAGCCGTGCTTGTCCAGCCAGCGCACGAAGTGGACAATCAGCTTGCTCAGCGTGCGCGGCAGGCGGTTGAACAGGTCCATCGCGTCGCCGGTGGCGTCGTGCTTGCCGCCGCGGTAGCCCGTCACCTGGTCGCGGATTTCGTCGTGGATGCTGTCGATGCTGGACTCCGGCTTGCCGTGGATGAAGGCGAGCGCCTCCTCCGCGTGGTCGTCAAAGGACTTCTTCATGGTGAAGCCCGCCGTAATCGCGTGGCGCTGGTAGTAGTTTTCGTTCTTGTAGAAGCGGTTGAGCTTCGGGCGCAGGGTGATGGTCTTGAGCAGCGCGGTGAGAATCACGTGGAACATCGTGTATTTGAAGTCGACGCCCTCTGTGTTCTTCTGCGCCAGATAGTCCTTGATGGCGGTGAGGTCAATGCGCTCGGAGATATAGGCCTCGTTGTCGGGGCGGCTGGGGTAGACGACGCCCATGATAAAGTGCATCGAATCCGCGTCGCGCAGCAGCGTCGCGTCCCGCCGGTCGCCCCAGCGGCGTGGGGCTGTGGTTTCTGACATAGGTTCACTTCCTCGTATCGATTTGATATGGTTCGCTCCCTCCGGGGCGTGGGTCAGTGCGGGCGTCAGACGTTGAAGCGGAAATAGATCATGTCGCCGTCGCGGACAACGTAGTCCTTGCCCTCGGAGCGGAGCAGTCCCTTTTCCTTCGCCGCCTGCACGCTTCCGCAGGCAATCATGTCGTTGAAGTTGATGGTCTCGGCGCGGATGAAGCCGCGCTCAATGTCGCTGTGAATCTTGCCCGCCGCCTGCGGCGCCTTGGTGCCGCTTTGGATGGTCCAGGCGCGGCACTCGTCCTCGCCGTAGGTGAGGAAGGAAATCAGGCCCAGCAGCGTGTAGGAGCACTGAATCAGGCGGTCAAGCCCGGAGGCCTCCACGCCCAGCTCCTCTAAGAACATCGCGCGCTCGTCCCCGTCCAGCTCGGCAATCTCCTGTTCCAGCTTGGCGCAGATGGGCAGCACCTGCGCGCCCTCGGCGGCGGCCTTCTGCTGCACCAACGCGAGGTAGCGGTTGCCCGCCTGGTCGGCGAAGCCGTCCTCGTCCATGTTCGCGGCGTAGATGACGGGCTTGAGGCTCAGCAGGTCGGACTGCGCGATGAGCTTGGCGTCGTCGCCGTTGCACTCGAAGGTGCGGGCGGACTTGCCCGCGTCGAGGTGCTTTGCCAGCGCCGTGAACAGCTCCGCCTCGCGCGCGGCGAGCTTGTTGCCGCTCTTGGCGTTTTTCGCCGCCTTCTCCGCGCGGCGGTTCGCCATCTCCAGGTCCGCCATAATCAGCTCGAGGTCGATGGTTTCGATGTCGCCGAGGGGGTCGACGGGCACGTTCTGCGTCGCGTCGGAGACGACGTGCATGATGTTCTCGTCGTCAAAGCAGCGCACGACGTGGACGATGGCGTCCGTGCGGCGGATGTTCTCCAGGAATTTGTTGCCCAAACCCGCGCCGTTGCTCGCGCCCTTGACCAGCCCCGCGATGTCCACGAACTCGATGACGGCGGGCGTCGTCTTTTTCGGGTGGTACATCTCGGAGAGCTTGTCCAGGCGCGCGTCCGGCACGGCGACCATGCCGACGTTCGGCTCGATGGTGCAGAAGGGGTAGTTGGCGCTCTCCGCCCCGGCGTTGGTGATGGCGTTGAACAGCGTGCTCTTGCCGACGTTTGGAAGGCCCACAATGCCAAGCTTCATAGTTCTGTCTCCTCTTAAATCTTGCTTTATTCACGGGTGTCTGCGGTGTTTCGCAAACTTATTCTGAC
>JAILRK010000245.1 GCA_024698225.1 Oscillospiraceae bacterium
TGAGGCGCTGCCCAAGGGCGCACGCATCCCGCCCGCCGTCGCCGTCCGCGCCGCCGCGCCCGCGACGCCGCGGCGCATCACCGAGACGATGGACGTGACGCAGGGCAAGCTGTCGATGGGCTGGCGCGCCGCCACGGACGACGCGCACGCGATGATACTCGCCAACCTGATGTTCGGCGGCTACAGCAACTCCAAGCTGTTCCTCAACGTGCGTGAAAAGCTCTCGCTGTGCTACTACGCCTCCAGCGGCTACCACCGCTCCAAAAACCTCGTGACGGTCTCCTCCGGCGTGGCGTTTGCGGACGAGGCGCGCGCGCAGGAGGCGATTCTCGCCCAGCTGGAAAGCGTGCAGCGCGGCACGCTGGAGCCCTGGGAGCTGGACGGCGCAAAGGGCGTGCTGCTCAGCGCCGTGCGCTCGCGGGAGGACTCCGGCACGCGCATGGAGGAAAACCTGCTCGGTCAGGCGGCGACGGGGCTGTGGGAGAGCGACGAGGAGCTCACCGCCGCGCTCGACGCCGTGACGCCCGAGCGCGTCGCCGCTGCCGCGCGCAGCATGACGCTGGACACCGTGTATTTTCTCAAGGGGGAGGCCGAGACCAATGATTAAGACCGAATATCCGCGCATCGGGGAGACGGTGCTCAGCGAGACGCTGGACAACGGGCTGCGCGTCGCCGTCGTGCCCAAGCCGGGCTACCGCAGGCGCTACGCCTTTTTCACCACGCGCTATGGCGGCATGGACATGCGCTTCCGCCTCGACGGCGTCTGGCACGACACGCCCGCCGGAATCGCCCACTATTTGGAGCACAAGATGTTCGACACGGCGGAGGGCAACGCGCTGCAGACGCTCTCGCTCAACGGCGCGGAGCCGAACGCCTTCACCGCCAACGCCATGACGGCGTACTACTTTGACTGCACGGAGCGCTTTGCCGAGAACCTGCGCATCCTGCTCTCCTTCGTCTCCGTGCCCTACTTCACGCAGGAGAGTGTGGACAAGGAGCGCGGCATCATCGCCCAGGAAATCCGCATGACCGAGGACACGCCCGACTGGCGCGTCTACAAAAACCTGCTCGGCTGCCTCTACCGCAACAACCCCGCCCGCGTGCCGATTGCCGGAACGGTGGAGAGCATTCAGGACATCACGCCCGAGACGCTTTACGCCTGCCACAAGGCATTCTACGCGCCCTCGAACATGCTGCTGTGCGTCGTGGGCGACGTGGACCCGGAGGAAGTGCTCGCGCTGGCGCGGGAGGTGCTGCCGGCCGGGCGCGGCGCGGCCATCGAGCGCGACTATGGCGCGGCGGAGCCGCCGGAGGTCTATGCGCCCTCGGTAATCTACCCGATGGAGATTGCGCAGCAGCAGTACCTTGTGGGCTTCAAGTGCCCCGCCGAGGCGGACGGGGAGGCGCTGTTCCGGCAGAGCCTGATTGGCGAGCTCGCCTGCGACCTGCTCTTCGGCGAGTCCTCGCCGCTGTACATGCGCCTGTACGACGAGGGACTGATCAACAGCAGCTTCGGCGGTGACTTCGACCAACTGCCCGGCGCGGCGTACGTCTTCGCCGGCGGCGAGGGCAAGGACCCGGAGGCGGTGGCGCGCGCCATCATGGACGAGGCGGCGCGCCTTGCGCGCGAGGGCGTGGACGCCGACTGGTACGAGCAAATCCGCCGCGCGAACTTCGGCGCGACCCTGCGCTCGCTCAACTCCTTCGAGAACATCGCCGTCGGCATGGCGGACGCCTGCTTCCGCGGCTACGACGCCTTCCGCTTCCCCGAGGTCTACGACAGCATCACCAAGGCGGACATTGAGGACTTCCTGCGTGAGAACATCGTGGAGGAGCGGCGCGCCATGTCCGTGCTCGTCCCGCGCGGCGAGGTGGAGGCATGAGCCTGAAGGACATCATCCCCAGCAGCTCGCCCATCGCCTTCCCGGGCCTGTTCGGGGACTGGCAGTTCACCGCGAGCAACAAGGCGCTCGACATCGGCAACGGCGTCTACTGGTACGGCATTTTCATCGCCCTCGGGTTGCTGCTCGGGCTGTGGTTCTGCTCGCGTCAGGCAAAGCGCTTCCGGCTGGACGAGGACAAGCTGCTTGACGCCGTGCTCTGGTGCGTGCCCATCGGCATCCTCGGCGCGCGGCTGTACTACATCGTCTTCTATCTCGACCTCTACCGCACGGCGGACGGCGCGCTGGATTTCGGGAAGATGGTCCGCATCTGGGACGGCGGGCTCGCCGTCTACGGCGGCATCCTCGCGGGCTTCCTCGCCGGCTGGGTCGTCAGCCGCGTGAAGCACTTCTCCTACCTCGACATGGCGGACAACGTGGTGATGGGCGTGATGCTCGCGCAGAGTCTGGGGCGCTGGGGCAACTTCATGAACCGCGAGGCCTTCGGCGCGGTGACGGAGGTGCCGTGGCGGATGCGCCTCTGGGCGGTGACGGGGGCGTATTACGACGTGCACCCCACCTTTCTCTACGAAAGCCTGTGGAACCTTGTCGGGTTTCTGCTGCTCTGGCTGGTGGTGACGAAGCGCCGCCGCTTCTCAGGCGAAAACCTGCTGTTCTACGTCTTCTGGTACGCGCTGGGCCGCCTCTGGATTGAGGGCCTGCGCGAGGACAGCCTCTACCTGTTCAACGTGACCGTCTTCGGCGCGCCGGTGCGCGTGTCGCAGGCGCTGTCCGCGGTGCTGCTGCTCGTCTCGGGCACGCTGCTGCTGCTCGGCCTGCGCCGCAGCCGCGCGAAAAAAACGCAATAACGGCGGATTCCGCCCAAAAAAAAGACGCCTGCGCTCCTGCGCAGGCGTCCCTTTTTCGTTGTGTGTCCCCAACGGTTAAGCGCACGCTGCCGTCGGCGTGGAAGGTCGGGAGCTTCTCGAGGAAGAGGATGTCCTTGCGCTCCGCGGCGGCGCCCTCGGCGAGCACAGCCATGCGGCCCGCCACCGTGCCGCCGGACTTCTCGACCAGCGCCTCCATCGCCTTGAGCGAGCCGCCGGTGGAAATCACGTCGTCCACGATGAGGATGCGCTTGCCCGCCATCATCGCCGCGTCGTCGCTGCCGAGATAG
>JAILRK010000251.1 GCA_024698225.1 Oscillospiraceae bacterium
AGTCCGCAGAGACCTCCATAATGCCGACGGGCAGCGTGTCATAGTAGTCATGGTGTTCGCCGGAGGGACTGTCGGACAGAATCGCCAGGGCAAACAGGTTCGCCCTGCCGATGGTGGAAAGATAGTCCGACTCGTGCGGGTTTTCAAAGCCAATCCGTGTTCCGTCGCGATAGCGCTTGAGAATGGTGCCAAAGGGAATGGGCTTGCAGTAGTAGAAGCCCTGCAGTTTGGTGCAGCCGACCTCACGCAGGAAGTCCACCTGTTCTTTGGTCTCCACACCCTCGCAGACGGTCTCGATGCCAAGGGCAATCGCCATGCGCACCAGCTCGGTGAGGATAATCTTGTTCGACTCCGTTTCTCCGAAGCGGTGCATGAAGCGCATGTCGAATTTCAGCAGGTCGAAATGAATGTCCTGCAGCATGTCCAGCGAGGAGTAGCCGCTGCCGAAGTCGTCCATCCACACGCGGAAGCCCAGCGCCTGCAGGCGCTGCACCTGCTCCTTGATGAAAGAGAAATCGCTGCCGACGGTGCTCTCTGTAATCTCCACGGTCAGGCGGTCGCGTGCGATGCCGGCGGCGTCCACCCGGCGGCAGATTTCCGCCACGATATCGCAGGAGTCGAAGTCCGCGCGGGAGATGTTCAGCGAATGCGGGACAACCTGCAGCCCGTGTTCCGAGTGCTGCTTCATTTTCTTCAGAATCTCTTCGAGCACGTAAAGGTCCAGCTTATAGATGAGGTGCGCCCGCTCCAGAATGGGGATGAAGTCGCCGGGGGACAGGAAGCCCCGCGTCGGGTCAATCCAGCGGGAGAGCGCCTCCTCGTCGCACACGCGCCCGTTGACCGCGCGGATGATGGGCTGATAGTACACGGTAATCCAGTGCTCTGCCAGCGCCTGGTCCAGATGGTTGATGATGTACTGCACGTCCTCAATCTGCTTGAGCATGGCGCTGTCAAAGCGATAGCTGGCGGAGACGTAGGAGCCGCGGTTCTTGTCGCAGGCGTACTTTGCGCGGTCACAGGCGACGCTCACGCTGACGCGCTCCGTTTCGTCCGGATAGATGCCCACGCGAATGGGCAGGGAGTTGCCGCCACTGAGGTCTTTGCAGCCGCGGAAGACGGCGGGGATGCTCTCCGCCAGCTCCGCGTCATCCACGACTGCGGCGAAGTGGTCCTCGCTGAAGCGGCACAGGCGCTGCGTGCCGTATTGCTCGGCAAGGACGTGCGCCATGCTGCACAGCAGCCGGTCGCCTGCTTCAAAGCCGTACTGACGGTTGTAGTACTTCATGCCGATGACGTCAAAGTACAGGAACACCGGGTGCTTGCCCTCCGCGAGCAGCCGCTCGCGCTCCGCCTCAGCCAGCCGGAAGAAGCAGCGCATGTTCGGCAGACCTGTCAGCTCGTCCGTGTCGATGCGGCGGTTGAGGTCGTCGATGTAGTGCTTCAGCTTGTCCCGCATTTGCCGGAAGGAGACGGTCAGCTCGCCCACCTCGTCGAGACCGTTATAGTCCAGCACAACGTCGTAGTCCGCCGCGGCAAGCCTGCGGGACGCGGCGGTCAGCCGCAGCAGCGGCTGGGTGACGTAGTGCATGACGAGCGTAATCAAAAGAAGGTAGATGATGATAATCGCCGCGGAGCCGAAGACAATGACGTTCGCAAGGCGCAGCCATGAGGCGTTGATCTCACGCACGGGCGCCGTGACGACGACCTTCATGCCGTTGGACATGGTGGAGAAGGACATCTGCCGCCGCTCGCCGTTCGCCACATAGCGAATCACCTCACTGCCGCTGTCTGCCTGCTGCAGCAGCGCGGAGTCGAGCGTCAGGTCGAGCAGGTCGACCGACGCCCCGGTCTCGAGGAGGGGGTGATAGATGGTGTTTCCCTCAGCGTCAAACAGGCTGGCGAAGCCCGTGTCATAGACCCGCGTGGAGCTGACCGGAGCCGCAAGCGTTTCCACGGGGATGTCCATGCCCATCACGCCAATCAGCGCGCCTGCGCTGTAGATGGGCACAAGATACGAGCAGTACCAGACGTCGCCGGCGTACTGCGGCATGTAGGGACCGACCCAGGAGGGACGCCCGCGCGCAATCGGCGTGTAGTACCAGGCGGAGTGCGCCAGATCGTCGGGGTCAAGCGTCCGCGGGTCCAGCGG
>JAILRK010000254.1 GCA_024698225.1 Oscillospiraceae bacterium
CGCGCTGGAGTACGGCATGCCCCCCACCGGCGGGCTCGGCTTCGGCATCGACCGCTGCGCCATGATGCTCTGCGGCACCGACTCCATCCGCGACGTGATTCTCTTCCCCACGATGAAGCCGCTGGACTGAGCCGCACAAACACACACAGAACGCACAGGAGGTGAACCCCATGAGAGCGGAAACGCCAATCAAGCGGGCGCTGAGCATCCGGGACATACCGAACGCCTTCAAAGCCACGCCGCTGGACGACAGGGACATGGCGGAGTTTTACGAGGACACCATGCTTGTCCGCACGGGTCAGGCGGGGGAATCCCCCATCAAGGACATCTATGAGGGCTGCTGTGAGCTGCAGGAGCGCAACGCCTATCTGCTGATGGGTCACATGGGCTGCGGCAAGAGCACGGAGCTCAACCGCCTGGCAAAGCGCCTGCGGGACGAGGGCTACCCCGTCCGCGTCGTATACTGCAGCGCGGAGCTTGACCGCGCGAACATGGAATACACCGACGTGCTGATTCTGATGGCGGACGCGCTGCTGTCCCTTGCGGAGGAAACCGGCAGGACGCCCGACAAAAGCGATTTGGAAAAAATCCGCACGTTCTGGAACGTCAGAACCGAGCGGGAGCGAATTGAGGACAAAAGCGAGCAGATTCAGGCGGAGGCGGGCGTCGGCGGGGCGTTGCGCGGTCTGCTGGAGGTCTTTTTCAGCATTAAATCCAGTCTGAAATACGATGTGGAGAAGCGCACCGTCTACCGCGAGCAGATTGTGAGACGCGGCAGCGATTGGCTTGGTGCCATCAACCGCGTGGCAGACTGCCTTTCGACGCCGGACGGCAAACGGCCCATCCTGATTTTTGAGGATTTGGACAAGGGCGACACGTGGAACATCTTTCACGGGCATTGCGAAATGCTCACGGGGATGAGCTTCCCCGTGGTTTACACCTTCCCCATCGCCTATTATTACGAGCCCGCCTTCAACGACCTGAGCGCCTTTTTCAGCGAGACCTGCAATCTTCCGATGATAAAGACGCGTACGATAGAGGGCGAGCCCTTCGAAGAGGGACGCGCGGCGCTCCGCGCCATCATTGAGAGACGCACCGACCCCTCCCTGTTCGAGGACGGCGTGATTGACAGCCTGATCGACCGCACGGGCGGCTGCCTGCGCCATCTGTTTCAGGCGATTACCAAATCCGCGGTTCTGGCAAAACGGTTGAGCAAGCCGAAAATTACGATGGAGCTTGCCGACCGCGCGCTGATGGAGATTAAAAGCAACCTCAGCGCCCGCGTCGAGGGAAAGGAACACGATTTTCTGGTGGAGATTGCGCGCGGAAAGCACAAGAAAATTGAGAACAAGCCAATGTTGCTGCACATGATGCAGGCGCTGGCGGTGCTGGAATACAATGGTGAACGCTGGTACAACGTCCATCCGCTGATGGAAGAATACCTGCGCGAAATCAAAATGTTGCCCCCGAAACAGCAATGAAGGACAACGTTCTGGGCTATGAGGGTCTGAACTGGGTCGTCGAGCACTCCGATGACGGCTTCTTTGTGGTCACGGCGACGCCGCGCATGCAGCGCGCGATTGCCGAGCGCTATCGGGACGCCGACGTCTGCGTGTTCGACTTCCCGGAGGACAAGCCCTACTATTTTGCGATGCTCGCCGCCCTGTTCCGGGACGAGCCGGGAAAGCGCGCCTATTTCCTGCTGAACGTGCAGCGCGCCCTCTCGGACGACGCGGCAATAGCGCGCTTCAACTTCTCCCGCGACATGATGGCGCGGGAAAAGCTGAACCTCGTCTTCTTTATGACCGAGGAGGCGGCGCAGCGCATCAACCGGCAGGCGTATGATTTCCACTCCTACGTGCGGCTGTTCCTCAACTTTGAGGACGACCTGCCCGACGAGGCGACGCCCCTTGCGCCGGACGCCCCCCTGCCGGACCGCAGCGTCGGCGTGGCGCCGCCGGAAACTGACTTCGGCCAGCCCCGCAACGCCCTGCTGGCGCCGGCGATTGCCCTGCGAAACCGCGCGAAGCAGTATTATGACGACGGGCGCTATCGGGACGCCGAGACCCTGCTCAGGGGCGCGCTGGACATCCGCGAACGCCTCCTCGACAAAGAGCACCCG